>NZ_RCOB01000141.1:0-32435 GCF_004307665.1 Pseudomonas sp. Sample_16 | reverse complement strand
TTTTTAGCGAAAAACATCTCGCGAAAGCTTGACCGTGAACAGAGTATCTACAGGGAAGGGTGTACATCAGACATGAAAAAGCCCGGGACCATTGCTGGCACCGGGCTTTCTTACATCTTGCGAACGCTTATTCGCCGAGTACCTGACCCACGGTCGGGTCCTTGAACAGACGGGTCAACGCATCGCTCAACACATCGCTGACCAGCTTGGTGTTGGTTTCCTGGTTCGGCGCCATGCCGAAACGCTGGTCCAGGGACGCACCGTAGCGACCGCTGTAGCGACGGTTGGCGTTCTGCACATCGGAGCGGAAAGTCGCGCCAATAGTGGCCTCGGTCACATACATGCCCTCTTTAGGCGACTGATACTTCAATTCAGCCAGGGTCACGGTGATTTGCGGCGCGTTCGGCGCGTTGGTGCTCGGGGTGAACCCCAGCAGCCGCACGGCCGCTTCGGCCTGGGCTTGCAGTTTCGGCAGGATCTGCGCGCCCTGCACGGTAATCGCGCTGGTTTCCGGATACAGACCGCCGCGAGTACCCAGGGTCGGCGACGGACGACCGTCGACTACACGCACCACCACCGGCTGTCCGTGGCCGACCGGCGCCAGTTGGGCCGTCAACTTGGGTTCCGGGTTCAGTTGTTGCGGGCTGTGGGCGCAGCCGACCAGCGTCAAGCTGGTCACAGTGATCAAACCGAACAACAGGCGTTGCAACATGCTCTTCTCTCCAGAATCAGGCACAAACAGGCCGGCAGTATAGCGGTGGGCCACTGCGGCTAACTAGGGTCATGCAACGATTACTGAAATCTCTGACAAACCCGAGAGATCACGGTTCCTGTCACAGATTTTTCACCCAGCCTTCACTTGCACGTCACGAGTGGCTGCGAACGTAATGGTCAATCACCCAAGAGGTCTCTCGCCATGCGTTTTCTCGTTTCGCTGTTCGAAGCACGTCCGCATCACCGCAGCTTTGCGCTGCTCGACCGCAACGGCCATTGCCAGGCATTCAAACAATGCAGCCTGCAGCCCATGGGCGATGGCTGGGTCGAAATCGAAGAAATCCGCCTCAACTGGCTGCACAAGCCCTTGCCTGCCAGCGCCCGCGTGATTGCACGCCAGCCACGCTCGCGGGCACAGCAACTGTTGACCACCTGACCGAACGCCTAATAAAAGTCATTAAACACGACCAATTCCCTACGTTTCTTCGCTACAATCTCCCCCCGATTATAAGGACGTCTCCTGATCGGGCCTCGCAGCATCGTCAATGCTTCGGTTTTGGCACCCCGCACCGCCCACAGAGAGCCGCCCACACAGATCGAGTGAAGCTGGCGCGCTTGCTGTTCATCAAGCAAAACCTCCACTTTTCGCGAATCTGCAGAGCTGTCATGACGCTCGGTCACTGAGCTGTTTGCCCGTTTTGCCTGCCATGAACTCCCTGGCGGCAAAGCATTCGGGCACGGTGCCAGGCAGAGGCAGCCCTTTTTTGAGGTTCACGTCTTCAAAAGAGCGTGAAAAAAACGGGTTTTCACAACTTCACAAGAGTGTGGCGAGCAAATGAATAGTTTTGCGTCTGAACATGCACCATTAGCGTCTAGAACAGCCCAACGACACAGGACCGAGTACGCCTCGAACACCGGAGCCTGAAGCCTGTCCGCTACGGATTTGGTTGCACAAACGGATGTCTCGACCATAAGTCGAATTGCCAGCCGCCCGTTGAAATGAGTTCATAGGACTCTGATTAGACCCGGCCGGTAGCGTCCGTCGAAGTTGCAAAAAATTGCGAAGATTCGGACATGGCGATCCTGCCATGAGTTCGAGGGGCATTACTGACTCGCCCCGGAACGCCTGGCAGCCATGCCGTCAATTTGGTGCTGCAGATTTTGGAGACGCGTTAAATGGCGCATAACGAAGCAGTCGACGTAGTACTGGTTGGGGCCGGCATCATGAGTGCCACCCTGGCAGTTCTGCTCAAAGAGCTCGACCCCGCGATCAAGCTGGAAGTCGTCGAGCTGATGGATTCCGGTGCCGCGGAGAGTTCCAACCCGTGGAACAACGCCGGTACCGGTCATGCCGGCCTGTGCGAGTTGAACTACACGCCACAGGCTGCCGATGGCTCCGTCGACATCAAGAAAGCCGTGCACATCAACACCCAGTTCGAGGTGTCGAAGCAGTTCTGGTCGTACCTGACCAAAAAAGGCACGTTCGGCTCGTGCAAATCGTTTATCAGCCCGGTGCCACACCTGAGTTTCGTCCAGGGCGACAGCGGCGTGTCCTTCCTCAAGGAACGCTTCAAGGTGCTGAGCAAGCACCACGCCTTCGCCGACATGGAATACACCGAAGACAAGGCGACAATGGCAGAGTGGATGCCATTGATGATGCCTGGGCGCGACCCCGGCGAAACCCTTGCCGCCACCCGCGTGATCAATGGCACCGACGTCAACTTCGGCGCATTGACCAACCAGTTGCTCAAGCACCTGACCAGCGCACCCGATGCCCAGGTCAAATACTGCAAGCGCGTGACCGGCCTCAAGCGCAACAACGGTGGCTGGACCGTCAGCATCAAGGACGTCAACAGCGGCAACACCCGTGAAGTCGACGCCAAATTCGTCTTCCTCGGCGCTGGTGGCGCGGCACTGCCCCTGCTGCAAGCCTCGGGTATCGAAGAGAGCAAAGGCTTTGGCGGCTTCCCGATCAGCGGCCAGTGGCTGCGTTGCGACAACCCGGAAGTGGTCAAGCACCACCAGGCCAAGGTCTACAGCCAGGCTGCCGTGGGTTCGCCACCGATGTCGGTGCCGCACCTGGACACCCGCGTCGTCGACGGCAAGAAGTCCCTGCTGTTCGGACCTTATGCCGGTTTCACCACCAAGTTCCTCAAGCACGGCTCCTTCATGGACCTGCCGATGTCGGTTCGCGCCGGCAACATCGGCCCGATGCTGGCCGTGGCGAAAAACAACATGGACCTGACCAAGTATCTGGTCAGCGAAGTGATGCAGTCCATGGAACAGCGCCTGGAGTCCCTGCGTCGCTTCTACCCTGAAGCGAAAGCCGAAGACTGGCGCCTGGAAGTGGCCGGCCAACGGGTGCAGATCATCAAGAAAGACCCGAAAAAAGGCGGCATCCTGCAGTTCGGTACCGAACTGGTCGCGGCGAAGGACGGCTCCCTCGCCGCCCTGCTCGGCGCTTCGCCAGGTGCTTCGGTAACGGTTTCGATCATGCTGGAACTGATCGAAAAATGCTTCCCGAACCAGGCCAAAGGCGAATGGGCTGCCAAACTGGCGGAAATTTTCCCGGCCCGTGAAAAAGTCCTGGAAGCCGACGCTGCGCTGTATCGCAAGATCAACACGCAGAACAACGTTGCCCTGGAACTGGTTGAAGCCAGCAGCGAGACCGAAAGCTACGCTTGATTCGGCCCCATGAAAAACGCCCCGTCCTCTTTGAGAACGGGGCGTTTTTTTATGTGCGGTCAAACCTTCTTTGTGGCGAGGGAGCTTGCTCCCGCTGGGCTGCGAAGCGGCCCCAGAATCTTGTGAGCGCTTCGCACTGGTGCGCAAGCCCGGTCAAGCGGGAGAAAGCTCCCTCGCCACAGGGAAAAATTGATCAGCCGCGAGCCTTGTCGATCAGTTCAATGTACTCGGCCGCATTACGCTGATCCTTGATCAAGGCAATGAAGTCATTGCCGTGCTCGTCTTTGCCGTTGACGTCAAAACCGGCCTCGACGAAGAACGTCAGGAAGCGCTCGAAGTCATCAATGCGCAGGCCACGGTAGGCCTTGACCAGTTTGTGCAGGGACGGAGAAGTCGCGTCGACCGGTTCGAAATCGAGGAACAATTTGATCTGCTCATCGCCGATCTCGTCACCAATCACTTGTTTCTTATCTTTACGCATTGCCGACTCCAGCTCGCAGACATTTCACAGGGCAGGCAGTTTACCCCTGCGCGGGCGCCGGGCTCAACGCGGACGAACGGCGCCAGTGTGCAGATCGGCCCAAATGTGGCCACTGGCATAGCTCAAGAACTGGCAATACACCGTGTCATTGCGCAACAGATCGATCACCACCCGGTACTGCGCCAGCGGGTAATAGAGGGTCAGGGTCTTGGTTTTGTCGTCGTAAACCGGTTTCTTCAGGCTTTTGCTTTCGCCGTCGAAATTGACCAGCACCTGACTGATGGTTGCTCCCTTGTTCAGGGATTTGCCCTTGAGGCGAACCAGCAGCGGCGAGGTCACCGGGATCGGCTGCTGATTGGACTGGCGCTGACTGCCGACCACCACCGAATATTCGGTGACTTGCAACAACTGCTGCTGCTCGGGCTCTGCGTCACGCAGAGTCAGGTCATCCGGTGGCAGGAACTGCCCGTGCATCGGTGCCGGGGCAGCGGCCAGGGGCAGACTGAGGGTCAGCAACAGAGCGGCGCAGCTGCGAAACAAAAGGCTCATGACAAGGCTCCGGAGGGCGGGGCCGAGCACTCTATCATGGCTTTAAAAGCAAAGATCGCAGCCTTCGGCAGCGACTACAGGGTGTACATCAGGCCCTTATGGGAGCTGCCGAAGGCTGCGATGCTTTGATCTGGCTTGGATCAATCGAACTGCGCGCGCATCCAGGCGTGATACTCGGCAACACCAGGCTCGCCTTCGCGCGGCGCCCAGCCGGCAAGTTCACCTTCACCGACCGGGCGGTAAGGCCCTGCCTTGCATTCGAACATCAGGCTATCGTCTTCAAGCACCACCAGGCCGTGGAATACGCCTGTCGGCAGATCCACGCCAACACAGTCGCCACCGGCCTGAAGCACGGTCTTGCTGAGCACCGTACCGTTCTCGTCAAAGATCAACACACCCAGGCGTCCTTTGAGGACAAGCAGGGTTTCAGCCTTGTTGTCACCCAGATGCCGGTGAGGCGGAATGTAGGTGGACGGCTGCAGCGCCACCGCCATGCGATGGCAAGCGTCTTCCATCTGATGGAAGTTGTAATGCTGGCGTCCACGAGGATTGGCCGCGGCTTTCCCGGCCAGTTCCGCGAACAACGTCTGATCGAGAAAGCGAGGCGTATCCATGTCTTACATTCCTTTAACGGCAAAAATCCCGTTGGCGTTGCGCCAGTAGCCTTTGTAGTCCATGCCGTAGCCGAAGATGTAACGGTCGATGCACGGCAGACCGACGAAATCGGCTTTCAGGTCCGGGCGAGCCTTGCGGTCGTGATCCTTGTCGATCAGCACGGCGGTGTGCACTTTGCGGGCACCGGCGTGTTTGCAGAAGTCGATGATCGCACCCAGGGTGTGACCTTCGTCGAGAATGTCGTCGATGATCAAAACGTCACGGTCGATGAACGACACTTCCGGCTTGGCCTTCCAGAACAGCTCGCCGCCGCTGGTTTCGTTGCGATAACGGGTGGCGTGCAGGTAGGACGCCTCCAGCGGGAATTGTAGATGGGTCAGCAGTTTGCCGGCAAAAATCAGCCCGCCGTTCATCACGCAGAACACCACCGGGTTGCTGTCCGCCAGTTCTTCATTGATGTGTGCACCCACGCGGGCGATGGCCGCCTCGACTTCAGCTTCGGTGTACAGGCAGTCAGCCTCTCGCATGATTTGACGGATATGCTCGAGATCAGCGGACATGGCGCTCTCCAGGGGATTGAGGGGGGTGGCGGTTCAGGAAAAGCGGGCAAAGGTACGCATCAAGCGAGGCCAGATCAAGCGTTTGTGGACTAACGTACTCTATGTCTATAGGACAACACCCTCGGATAGATTAATCTAGGCCGGTTTTTTTGCCCGCCGCCGGAGCCTTTCCCATGCCCATCCTCGAGATCCGCCACCCGCTGATCCGTCATAAACTTGGCCTGATGCGCCGCGCAGACATCAGCACCAAGAATTTCCGTGAGCTCGCTCAGGAAGTCGGTGCCCTGCTGACCTATGAAGCCACCAAAGACCTGCCGCTCGAAACCTACGATATCGAAGGTTGGTGCGGCACGGTGTCGGTCGAGAAAATCGCCGGCAAGAAAATTACTGTAGTACCGATTCTGCGTGCCGGTATCGGCATGCTCGAAGGTGTGTTGAGCCTGATCCCGGGCGCCAAAGTCAGCGCCGTGGGTGTGGCCCGCAATGAGGAAACCCTCGAAGCCCACACCTACCTGGAAAAACTGGTACCGGAAATCGACGAACGCCTGGCCATGATCATCGACCCGATGCTCGCCACCGGCGGCTCGATGGTCGCGACCATCGACTTGCTGAAAAAGGCCGGTTGCAGGGACATCCGCGCCATGGTGCTGGTTGCCGCGCCCGAAGGCATTGCGGTGGTCGAGAAAGCTCACCCGGACGTGACCATCTACACCGCGTCCATTGATCAAAAACTCAACGAACACGGTTACATCATCCCGGGCCTGGGCGATGCTGGCGACAAGATCTTCGGCACCAAGCAGAAGGACGCGTGAGCATGCAGCAAGAGTTCAACGATCCGCTCTGGCGCACGGTGCTGTCCGGCGCACAGATGCTGTTCGTGGCCTTCGGCGCCCTGGTGTTGATGCCGCTGATTACCGGCCTTGACCCGAACGTGGCGCTGTTTACCGCCGGCCTGGGAACCATCCTGTTTCAGGTGGTCACCGGACGTCAGGTGCCGGTGTTCCTGGCGTCGAGTTTTGCTTTCATCACCCCGATCATTCTCGCCAAGGGTCAATTCGGCCTCGCGGCGACCATGGGCGGTGTGATGGCGGCTGGCTTCGTCTACACCTTCCTCGGCCTGGCCGTGAAGATCAAAGGCACCGGTTTCATCGACCGCCTGTTGCCACCGGTGGTGATCGGCCCGGTCATCATCTCCATCGGCCTGGCCATGGCGCCGATTGCCGCCAACATGGCGATGGGCAAGGCGGGAGACGGCAGCGAGCTGATTCACTATCAGACCGCAATGCTGATCTCGATGCCTGCGCTGCTGACCACCCTGATCGTCGCCGTGTTCGGCAAAGGCATTTTCCGCCTGGTGCCGATCATTTCCGGCGTGCTGGTGGGTTTTGCCATGTCATTCTATTTCGGTGTGGTCGACACGGCGAAGATTGCCGCGGCGCCATGGTTCGCCATCCCGGCCTTCACCGCGCCGGAATTCAACTGGCAGGCGATCCTGTTCATCGTTCCGGTGGCCCTGGCCCCGGCTATCGAACACATCGGCGGTGTGATTGCCGTGGGTAGCGTGACCGGTCGCGATTACCTGAAGAAACCCGGTCTGCACCGCACGCTGCTTGGTGACGGCATTGCCACCACCGCAGCCGGTCTGTTCGGCGGCCCACCCAACACCACCTACGCCGAAGTCACCGGCGCGGTGATGCTGACCAAGAACTACAACCCGAAAATCATGACCTGGGCGGCGATATTCGCCATCAGCCTGGCATTCATCGGCAAATTCGGCGCACTGCTGCAAAGCATTCCGGTGCCGGTGATGGGCGGCATTCTGTGCCTGTTGTTCGGTTCGATTGCAGCGGTAGGCATGAACACGCTGATCCGCCACAAGATCGATCTGGGCGAGGCGCGCAATCTGGTGATTGTGTCGGTGACCCTGGTGTTCGGGATCGGCGGTGTGTTGGTGGGTACCGGCACCGGCCCGGATGATTTCGGCCTCAAAGGCATTGCGCTGTGCGCGGTGGTGGCGATTGCGCTGAACCTGATCCTGCCGGGCAATGACAGCTGGAAGCACAAGAAGGCGGAAGAGCCGCTGGTGTAACAGGCGATCCCTGTGGCGAGGGAGCTTGCTCCCGCTTGACCGGTCTGGCGCACCAGTGCGCAGCAGCCACAAAATCTTCATTTATTGCAAGATTTTGGGGCCGCTTCGCGACCCAGCGGGAGCAAGCTCCCTTGCCACAGGTTGGGTTCCTAGAGAGCCAAAGGCGCTCTTTCGCATAACTTGGTCAATGCCTGTGCCCAACGCGGGTCATCATTGAGACACGGCACCAACACCAATTCCTCGCCCCCCGCTTCGCGGAACTGTTCTTTACCGCGATCACCAATCTCCTCCAGCGTCTCGATGCAATCGGCAACGAACGCCGGGCACATGACCAATAGTTTCTTCACACCCGACTTGGCCAACTCATCAAGACGCGCTTCGGTGTAGGGCTCAATCCATTTGGCACGCCCCAGACGCGACTGGAACGACACCGACCATTTGCCGTCCGCAAGCCCCATGCGCTTGGCAAACTCCGCTGCGCTACGCAGGCATTGGGCGCGGTAACAGGTCGCCAGGGTCGCTGGCGAAGCGTTCTTGCAGCAGTCTTCATTCTTGAAGCAATGCTGGCCGGTCGGATCGAGCTTGGTCAGATGCCTCTCAGGCAAGCCGTGAAAGCTCAGCAACAGGTGGTCGTAATCCTGTTGCAGGTACGGTCCGGCCGTGGCCACCAGCGCATCAAGGTATTCTGGTTGATCGTAAAACGGCTGGAGTATCGACAGTTGCACATTGAGATTTTTCTCGCGCAAAACACGCCGGACCTCTTCGATCACCGTTGTGGTGGTGCTGTCGGCAAATTGTGGATAGAGCGGCGCCACGGTTATCCGCTTATGCCCTTGGGCGATCAGTCGTGTAAGCGCCGACTCGATGGACGGTTGGCCATATCGCATGGCCAACTCAACCGGGCCGTGATGCCAGTGCGCAGTCATCGCTTGCTGCAAGCGACGACTGAGCACCACCAGCGGCGAGCCTTCGTCCCACCAGATCGAAGCATACGCGTGGGCCGACTGCTCGGGACGCTTGATCAGGATCAGTGACACCAGCAGACGCCGCACCGGCCAAGGCAGGTCGATCACGTAGGGGTCCATCAGAAACTGATTGAGGTAACGGCGCACGTCCGCCACCGAAGTGGAGGCCGGTGAGCCCAGGTTGACCAGAAGCAACGCGTGATCGGTCATGCAACGTCCTATTTCAGAGGCGGCTGGAAAGATCGTCCAGGGCCGCGCGCAAATCAGTGAACTGGAAGGTGAATCCTGCTTCGAGCAAACGCGCCGGCGTGGCCCGTTGACCACCCAGCAACAACAATGACATCTCGCCCAGGCCGACCTTCAACGCCAGCGCCGGCATCGGCATGAACGCCGGGCGATGCAATACGCTGCCCAGGGTTTTGGCAAACTCGCGATTACGTACCGGCTTCGGTGCGCAGGCATTATATGGACCGCTGGCTTCATTGCGATGCAGAAGAAAATCAATCAGGGCGATTTGATCGTTGATATGAATCCACGGCATCCACTGCCGACCGTTGCCGATCGGCCCGCCCAGCCCGAATTTGAACGGCAGCAGCAGGCGCGACAAAAAGCCGCCATCGGCAGACAACACCAGACCGGTGCGAATGAGGATCACCCGAATCCCCAAGGCCTCCGCACGCTGCGCGGTTTCTTCCCAGGCGATGCACAACTGGCTGGCGAAGTCGTCGATCACCGGCGGTGATTCTTCGGTCAACTCCCGCTCGCCGCCATCACCGTACCAACCCACGGCAGAGCCGGAGATCAGTACCCGGGGTTTCTGCTCGCGCTTTTCCAGCCAGGCCAGCAGGGTTTCGGTCAAGGTAATCCGGCTGCTCCATAACAGCGCTTTGCGTTTGGACGTCCATGGTCGATCGGCAATCGGCGCACCCGCCAGGTTGATAATGGCGTCAATCGGTTCTTGACCGAGGTCTTCCAACAGTGCGACACCACGCACTGCAGCGCCGCAAATTTTCGCAACTTTATCGGGCGTACGACTCAAGACCGTCAGGCGATGCCCCTGACTCAACCAGTGTCGACAAAGCTGACGTCCTATCAAACCAGTACCGCCGGTCAGCAATATGTGCATGACTTCTTCCTCGCGTGGCGTTTTACCTTGATCACTAGTCTATTTTTATAAGCAAGGGATCTTTGATATCGGGCAGGCTCTGTGTTTAACAATAGGCCAAGCTGTCAGAACGATAACGCTAAAAGTTATACCAAAAAACAATATTGTACAGGTTTCAACCCCGGCGTAGTCTGTACAGAAAGGTAAACGAGGCCCTTATGACTGTACCTATCGCAATCATCGGCACCGGCATCGCCGGACTCTCAGCCGCACAAGCCCTGACAGATGCAGGGCATGTCGTGCAACTTTTCGATAAAAGCCGCGGCAGTGGCGGACGCATGTCGAGCAAGCGCAGCGATGCGGGCGCTCTGGACATGGGTGCGCAATACTTTACTGCCCGCGACCGCCGCTTCGTCACTGAAGTGCAACGCTGGCAAGCCAACGGCTGGGTGGCCGAGTGGACGCCGCAGCTGTACACCTACCATGGCGGCCAGCTCAATCTGTCGCCGGATGAGCAGACCCGCTGGGTCGGCACGCCGCGCATGAGCGCCATCACGAGAGCGCTGCTCGGCGACCTCGAAGTGCATTTCGCCTGCCGGATCACCGAGGTCTATCGCGGCGAACAACACTGGCACCTGCAGGATGCCGAGGGTTTTACCCACGGCCCCTTCAGTCACGTAGTGATCGCTACGCCGGCACCGCAAGCGACGGCACTGCTGGCCTCTGCACCGAAGCTCGCGGGGGCTGCCGCCGGGGTCAAAATGGACCCCACCTGGGCCGTCGCCCTGGCTTTCGAAACGCCGCTGGAAACGCCGATGGAAGGCTGTTTCGTGCAAGACAGCCCGCTCGACTGGCTGGCCCGCAACCGCAGCAAGCCAGGGCGCGACAACACGCTCGACACGTGGGTGCTGCACGCCACCAGCACCTGGAGCCGCCAGCACATCGACTTGCCAAAGGAAGCAGTGATCGAACAATTGCACGGTGCGTTCGCCGAACTGCTACATGATTCGATGCCCGCGCCGAGCTTCAGCCTGGCCCACCGCTGGCTCTACGCTCGTCCAGCCAGCAGCCACGAATGGGGCACGCTGGCGGATGCCGATCTGGGCTTGTATGCCTGTGGCGACTGGTGCCTGTCCGGACGTGTCGAAGGTGCCTGGCTCAGCGGCCAGGAAGCAGCCCGTCGTCTGCATGAGCACTTGCAGTGAACCGCATCAATCCGAGCAAATTGCTGCTGTCGAAATGGACAGCAGCCCACCCGCAGAACCGCGAAAAACACTTTCTGGTCACCGAGCTGTTTCGTGACGACGAGGGAACGGTCCGGGAAATCGAACTGCAGGCCGTATTGACCCGACGCAGTGAACGCTGTGCATGGCAAACCTTGCAGGACAGCAGCACTTGGCGGTTGGGCTGGTCGTAAGAACCTCTGCAACAAGCGAGCATCGAGAAAAACTTATACAAAAGATTTGACTTGCACACCTTTGAATCTATGATGAACCCAAGTTGTACAGAATTTTTCATCTGTATAGGTTTTGATTCCGAGGTATTCCGATGCCCCTGCCCCCCAACAAACCGAAAATCGCCATCAGTGCCTGCCTGATGGGCGCCGAGGTGCGCTACAACGGCGGGCACAAGGAGTCGCGGCTGTGCAGTCGCACCCTCACCGATTACTTCGATTTCGTAACGGTGTGCCCGGAAGTTGCCATTGGCCTGGGCATTCCACGCGAGCCCATTCGGTTGGTGGGTGATCCGCTCCAGCCGCAAGCCGTTGGCACGGTCGATCGTGAGATCAACGTCACCCGGCCGCTGGCCGAGTACGGACGGAAAATGGCGGCGGAACTCGGCGACATTTGCGGCTACATTTTCATGCAAAAATCCCCGTCTTGCGGCCTGGAACGCGTAAAGGTCTATCACGCCAACGGTGCGCCGGTGGACGGCGGCGGCCAGGGGATTTATGCCCGGGCTTTTTGCGCGCAGCACCCGGACTTGCCAGTGGAAGAAGACGGGCGGCTCAACGACCCGGTGTTGCGCGAGAATTTCCTTACCCGCGTATTTGCCTACAGCGCCTGGCAGCATTTACTCAAAGAAGGCCTGAGTCGCCGTGGCCTGACGGACTTTCATTCGCGCTACAAGTACCTGCTGATGGCTCACAACCCGGTGCAGTACAAAGCCTTGGGCAATCTGCTGGGCAACATGGGCAAGACCGATCCAGAAACACTCGGCCCGCAATATTTCAGCGAATTGATGGCTGCACTGAAAAAGTGTGCAACCCGCCGCACCCACACCAACGTGCTGCAACACCTCAGTGGCTACCTGAAAAAAACCCTCAGCGCCGACGACAAACAGGAAGTGCAACACGTGATCGGCCAATACCGCCACGGCATCGTGCCTCTGGTGGTGCCGCTGACATTGCTCAAGCATCACTTTCGGCAACACCCCGACCCGTACATCGCGCAGCAGGTCTACCTGCAACCGCACCCGGAAAATCTCAGCCTGCGAAACGCAATCTGATGAAAGACCTAGCTGACAGCAGCGCCAGCGAGGACTTGGGCGACGACTTTAAAAAGGCCCTGGATGAAGGCTGGTTGCCGATCCGCGAGGTAGCCCGGCAGACCGGCGTCAACGCCGTGACGCTACGCGCCTGGGAACGGCGCTACGGCCTGATCGTTCCGCAACGTACGCCCAAGGGGCATCGTCTGTTTTCCAGCGAACACATACAGCGCATCCACACGATCCTCACCTGGCTCAACCGTGGTGTTGCCGTCAGCCAGGTCAAACAACTGCTCGATACCCCACAGACTTTCAGCCAACCGGTGGAGAACGACTGGCAAAGGCTGCGTCATAGCTTGCTGGTGGCGGTCACGAAACTGACCGAACGCCCTCTGGACGACACCGTCAATCAGGCCATGGCGCTCTATCCGCCGCGAACACTGTGTGAGCAATTGTTGTTGCCGCTGCTGGCGGAGCTGGAGCAACGCTGGCAAGGCCAGTTCGGCGCACAGATGGAACGGGTATTTTTTTATTCCTGGCTGCGCAGCAAATTCGGGGCGCGCATCTACCACAACAATCGTCAGTTGCACGCACCGCCATTGCTGTTGATCAACCACTCGGACCTGCCACTGGAACCTCACCTGTGGCTCACCGCCTGGCTGATCAGCAGCGCCGATTGCCCGGTGGAAGTGTTCGACTGGCCGCTGCCTGTTGGCGAACTGGCCGTCGCAGCGGATTATCTGCAAGCTCGCGGCGTACTGCTTTTTTCCAGCAAAGCCATAAACATTTCGCAATTGCCGAAACTTTTGAACAACGTCAGCTGCCCAAAATTGATCGTTGGACCAACGGTGTGCATTCACCACGCCGAGTTGTCCGCTAAAGCTTCAGAAATTGCCGATTTACACCTGGCCGAAGATCCATTGTTGGCACATCAGGTGCTGGTTCAGCGTGGGCTCATTTAGTAGCGTTTTTATAAGGTTTGGTACGGACATCACATGCAATTGATCTGGCTGCGCAGCGACTTGCGCTCACATGACAACACCGCCCTCTCGGCTGCCGCTGCGGTTGGCCCGTGCGTGGCGGTGTACCTGCTCAGCCCGGAGCAATGGCTGGAACACGACGATGCGCCGTGCAAAGTGGATTTCTGGTTACGCAATCTCGATCAGCTGAGCCAGGTGCTGAGCCAATTGAACATTCCGCTGCTGATTCGCGAGGCTGCGCGCTGGGATGACGCACCGAAGGTACTGCTCGATGTTTGCCGGCAACTGCGCATCGAAGCTGTACATGTAAACGAGGAATACGGCATTCACGAAACCCGCCGGGACGCTGCCGTTGCGAAAACACTGGCAGGCCAAGGCATCGAATTCCACAGTTACCTTGATCAGTTGCTGTTCAAGCCGGGCAGTATCCTGACCAGAACCGGCACGTACTTTCAGGTTTTCAGTCAATTCCGCAAGGTCTGCTACGAACGCCTGCACCATGCGCTGCCGCGATTGGTCAGTACACCAATGGCCCAGGCGCCGCTTGGGATTCTCAGCGATCCGGTCCCCACCCGTGTCGAAGGATTCGAGACACCTGCCGCCAGCCTTCAAGCGCTGTGGCCCGCCGGAGAAACCGAAGCCCGCCAGCGGCTCGATACTTTCGCCGACATACAGATCGACTATTACCAGAGCGAGCGCGATTTCCCGGCCAAGCCCGGCACCAGCCAACTTTCGGCGTACCTCGCCGCCGGGGTGATTTCACCACGTCAATGCCTGCATGCCGCACTGCAAAGCAATCAGGGCGAGTTCGAAAGTGGCAAAGTCGGAGCAGTCACTTGGATCAATGAACTGCTATGGCGCGAGTTCTATAAGCACATTTTGGTGGGCTACCCGAGGGTTTCCCGTCATCGTGCCTTCCGCCCGGAAACCGAAGCCCTGGCCTGGCGCCACGCCCCCGAAGAGCTCGCAGCCTGGCAGGAGGGCCGTACCGGACTGCCGATCATTGATGCCGCCATGCGCCAGCTGCTGGAAACAGGTTGGATGCACAACCGTCTGCGCATGATCGTGGCGATGTTCCTGACCAAGAATCTGCTGATCGACTGGCGCGAGGGCGAGCGTTTTTTCATGCGTAACCTGATCGACGGCGACCTCGCCGCCAACAATGGCGGCTGGCAGTGGAGCTCGTCCACCGGCACTGATTCAGCGCCTTACTTTCGGATCTTCAATCCGTTGAGCCAGTCGGAAAAGTTCGACGCTGAAGGTGTATTCATCAAGCACTGGCTGCCGGAACTGTCCGGGCTGAACAAAAAAGAGCTGCACAACCCCGCTCACCTCGGTGGGTTGTTCGGCGTAGCCAACTATCCATCGCCGATTGTCGATCTGAGCGCATCGCGCGCGCGCGCCCTGGCTGCATTCAAAAACCTGCCGACACGGCAAAATGCCGGAGGCTTGCATGATTAGCTTCCTGCAACAGCACGACAACATCTTTTGCCACCAACATCACTTCGATGCCGGTGCTGCTCTCCAAAAACACAACCCCCTGTCGGGCCAGTTGATTACCAGGCTGAAAAGGAGAAAGGGATGATTCTGACACCGCCACGTCGATACTGGTTGACCGGTGCCAGCAACGGCATTGGTGCCGCGATGGTCGAAGAACTCCTCAAGACCGGTGCCCACGTGGCCGTCAGCTCACGCTCGCTGACGCAGCTCAAAGACATGTCCCAACGTTATCCGGGACAAGTTCTGGTGGTGGCAGGCAACCTGACCAACAGTCAGACCGTACGTGAAATCGGCGAACAGATCGCCGAGCAATGGGGTTCTCTGGATACGGTGATCCTCAATGCGGGCACCTGTGAATACGTGGATGCCAAGCAATTCGACACCTCGATCGTCGAGCATGTGGTGCGCACCAATCTGCTCGCCAGCAGCTATTGCATCGAAGCCGCCTTGCCGCTGCTGCGCAAAGGCATCGCCCCGCACCTGGTGGGGGTGGCCAGTTCGGTGACCTACCTGCCGCTGCCGCAGGCAGAAGCCCATGGCGCCTCGAAGGCCGGCTTGCGTTACTTGTTCGAATCCTCGCGTATCAACCTTGCCCCGCAAGGGATTGAAGTCACCGTGGTCAGTCCTGGTTTGGCCAATACACCGCTGACGGCGAAAAACGACTTTCCCATGCCCCAGAGCTGGCCTGCGGACAAAGCCGCACGGCACATCGTCAGCAAACTCAGGGATCGGCCGCTGGAGATAACGTTTCCAGGAATGTTCATGGCCGCCCTATGGCCAATGTCGAAAATGCCGGATCAGGTAAAACTGGAGATCGGTAAAAGAATGGTGCGCCGCAACCCGCCAATCAAGGACCAGCCCTGACACCGCGCCCGTCTGCACTTTCACACAGCACCGCGCCACTGCCTTACACTGCGCGCCATGAAAACCATCCCTCATACGCAAATCGCCATTCCCGCGGTGACCTGCTCGACTTGTGCCGCCTGCTGCTGCCAGCTCGAAGTCATGTTGATCACCGATACAGGCGTACCCGAACGCTATATCGATACCGATGACTGGGGTGGCGAGGTCATGTTGCGTCTGGATGACGGCTGGTGTGCCGCGCTGGATCGCAACACGATGATGTGCACCATCTACGAGAAACGCCCGTTGATCTGTCGTGAGTTCGAGATGGGTGCGCCGGAATGCATTGAGGAGCGCCAGGGGATTTCGACGGCGTATCGCTGATTACCCATGCAGCAGCGAGCCTGCTCGCTCCTGCATGGGATCTTGTATCAGTCTTACAAAGGCATCGTGTAATGCAACGCGTAGCTCTCTACCCCGTTATTGGGACTGCTGATCCCGGCATTGGAATAGTGAGTAGCCCGAACGCCGACTTCATGCCCGCCGGCAAAGCGCAGGCCAACGCCGAAACGGTCCTCGAACTGAAACGAGCTACCCAGATCGTTGTTTTCGATTTCAGTGTCGGAGAAAAGCGCCACGCCAACCCCAAGCTCGACGTAGGGTTTGACGTTCTGGCCGGCGAATTCGTAAACCAACACGGGCGAGAACGACAGACTGTTGTTACTCGAAGTCTTGTCACCTTCCCAATAGGTGTAAGCGCCGCTCCAGTAACCGGTCAGGCGACCGACGTCGGTTTGCCACCAGCTCTGGTCCCAATCGAACTGCATGCCCAGTCGATAAGTCATGGTTGACTCGCCGGTCTGGCCGACCGCAAATTCCACACCTGCGGCCTGTGCAGTGAAACTGTGCCCCATCAATGCAGCCGCAATCGCGGCCAAACAAAATAGACGCTTCATTAGAAACTTCCTTTTCCGAACGATTACGTTTGGTATTTTTGTTGCTCGACATTCACAGCTATAGAAGTCGGCGATTTATCAGAAGTTCACCCCGATTTTTTTCAACGCCCCCCTAAGACTTGCCTACGCTTCAAAGCTTCGCACAACCCCAGCTTTATTCCACAAAACCGGCAATATATTTGCGAAATGGTCTGGATCGGCACTGCTCCAGAACTGTGCAGGACGCGCAGGTCCTTCAGCCAGCAATTGGCGATCGGCCAAAAGCCGCTGAAGTTGTCGGGCGACCGCCGCGCCGGTATCGATCAGGCTGATGTCGTCGGGGATCATCTGTCTGAGCAACGGTTTGAGAAAAGGGTAATGCGTGCACCCCAGGATGATGGTGTCAGCGCCTGCGCCAAGCAGCGGCCCGACGTAACCCTCGAGCATTTCACGCAAAGCCGTACTGTGCAGATCGCCGTTCTCGATCAGCTCCACCAACCCGGGGCAAGGCTGGGTGATCACCCGAACATCAGTGGCGAAACGGTCGAGCAGCGCGGCGAACTTGGCGCTCTGCAAGGTGCCGGTGGTGGCGAGTACTCCGACCACGCCACTGCGGGTGGCGGCGGCGGCCGGCTTGACGGCAGGTTCCATGCCGACGATGGGCCACTGCGGATAATCGCGACGCAAGTCAGCAACCCCTGCAACCGTCGCCGTATTGCAGGCCAGTACCAGGGCCTTGGCGCCCTGGTGCTCAAAGAACTCGGCCATGACGCTGCAGCGCTGGCGGATAAATTCCGGGGTCTTTTCGCCGTAAGGGATATTCCCGCAATCGGCGACGTACAAGAGTGATTCGTTGGGCAGCAAACGCTGGATTTCGGCCAGCACCGAAAGTCCACCGACGCCGGAGTCGAACACGCCGATCGGCGCTTCACGCATGCTTTGGCCCACAGACGTTGCAACCCGGATCGCGCTTGACCCGCAATTCACGGAAGCGCGAGCCCAAGGCATCGATCAACAACAGGCGCCCCACCAGTGGCTCGCCGAAAACGGCCAGCAACTTCAGCGCTTCGAGCGCCTGCAAGCTGCCCACCAAACCCACCAGCGGCCCCACCACTCCGGCCTCGCTGCAGGTCAATTCGGCTTCGCTGCCGTGCCCGTACAAACAGTGGTAGCACGGGCTTTCCGGGCGGCGTGGGTCGAACACCGACAATTGCCCCTCCAGACGAATCGCCGCGCCGCTGACCAGTGGCTTACCGGCAGCCACACACGCGGCATTCACCGCTTCACGGGTGGAAAAGTTGTCGCAACAGTCGAGCACCAAATCCACGCCGGCCACCGCCGCGGCCAGGGAGTCTTCATCCAATGCCGTGCGATGGGCAACCAGTTGAATCTCGGGGTTGATGGCCGTCAGGCGCTGGATCGCTGAATCGACCTTGCTCATGCCGACGCTGTCGGTGTCATGGATGATCTGGCGCTGCAGGTTGGTCAGGTCGACGGTGTCGAAGTCCGCCAGATGCATTTCACCCACCCCCGCCGCCGCCAGATACAGCGCCACCGGAGCACCCAGACCGCCGAGGCCGACGATCAGCACGCGACTGTCCTTCAAGCGCAATTGACCGTCGATGTCGATGTGCTGCAACAGGATCTGTCGGCTGTAGCGCAGCAATTCCTGATCATTCAGCATGGCAGGCGTCCCAGGCTGATGCGTTGATGCCCCCCCAGATCGGTGCGGCTATGGACCTGTTCAAAACCACGGGTCAAGAGCAAATCGCGCACCGCCTCGGCCTGATCGTAACCGTGTTCGAGCATCAGCCAGCCACCCGCTTCCAGATGATCCGGTGCCTGGGCGACGATCAAGCGCAAATCATCGAGCCCGTCGACACCCGCGACCAGAGCGCTGGCCGGTTCGAAGCGCACGTCGCCTTCCACCAGATGCGGATCGGCGGCGGCGATGTAAGGCGGATTACTGATGATCAACTCGAATCGTTGCCCTTGCAGCGCACTGAACCAGTGGCTGCACAGAACCGTGGCATTGTGCAGGTGCAGACGCTGGCGATTGCGCTCGGCCAGGGCAACGGCTTCCAGCACGCGGTCTACGGCCGTGACCTTCCACGCAGGACGTTCGCTGGCCAGGGCCAGAGCGATTGCGCCACTGCCGGTGCCGAGGTCCAGTACTTTTGCCGGCGTGGCGGGCAGCAATTCAAGTGCGGCTTCGACCAGAAGTTCGGTATCCGGGCGCGGAATCAATGTGTGTGGTGCCACTTCCAGATCAAGCTTCCAGAAACCTTGCTGGCCAAGAATGTAGGCCACCGGCTCACCGCCACGACGGCGTTGCAAAAACTCGGCGAAGGTCAGCGCCGCTTCGCTCGGCACGATACGTTCCGGCCAGGTGTGCAAAAAACTGCGGGACTTGCCCAACGCCGCCGCCAGCAACAGTTCGGCGTCCAGGCGCGCTGTGGGCGAGTCGGGCAAATCGGCGGCGCGCAACAAACTGGCAATGATCGTCATTTACTCACCTATCGCCGCGAGTTGATCAGCCTGGTATTCGGCCAGCAACGGCTCGATCACCGCATCGACGCCACCGGCGAGGATTTCATCGAGCGAATACAGCGTCAGGTTGACCCGATGGTCGGTGACCCGGCCCTGGGCAAAGTTGTAGGTGCGAATGCGTTCGGAGCGGTCACCGGAACCGACCAGCAACTTGCGCTCGCTGGCAATAGCGTTGGCCGCGGCGCTGGTCTGCTGGTCGTTGAGTTTGGCCGACAACCAGGCCATCGCACGGGCGCGGTTCTTGTGCTGCGAACGCTCCTCCTGGCATTCCACAACGATGCCGGATGGCAAGTGCGTGATACGAATGGCCGAATCGGTTTTGTTCACGTGCTGACCACCGGCCCCCGAGGAGCGGTAAGTGTCGATCCGCAAATCCGCCGGATTGATCTCGATGGCCTCTTGCTCGTCCGGCTCGGGCAACACCGCCACAGTACAGGCCGAAGTATGGATACGACCCTGGGACTCGGTAGCCGGTACCCGTTGCACGCGGTGCGCACCGGATTCGAACTTCAGCTTGCCGTAGACGTTGTCGCCTTCGACCCGGGCGATGACTTCTTTATAGCCGCCGTGCTCACCCTCGTTTTCCGAAAGGATCTCCACGCGCCAGCCGCGACGCTCGGCGTATCGCGAATACATGCGGAACAGGTCGCCGGAGAAAATCGCCGCCTCGTCGCCGCCGGTGCCGGCACGGATTTCGAGGAACACGTTGCGTCCGTCATTCGGGTCCTTGGGCAACAGCATGCGTTGCAGGCTGGCTTCCAGTTCGACCAGGCGTTCCTTGGCTTCGCGGACTTCTTCCACGGCCATCTCGCGCATGTCCGGGTCGCTGTCCTTGAGCAGTGCCTGGGCACCTTCGAGGTCGCCTTGCACTTTGAGCAGCTGTTTATAGGTTTCGACGATCGGCTCGACTTCCGCGTATTCCTTGGAGTAGGTGCGGAATTTGTTCTGATCGGAAATGACCTCGCCATCGCCAAGCAAGGCGGTCAGTTCCTCGAAACGGTCCTGGAGGATGTCCAGCTTATTGAGCAGTGACGCTTTCATTGCGGTTTCTTATCCGAAAAGCTATCCGATGAGCCCTCATTGAGGGCAAAGAGTTCCTGGGCCATCGCCAGCGCATCGAGGCGACCTTCGGCAGAGAGCTTTTTCAACTGCACGCTGGGTGCGTGCAAGAGTTTGTTGGTCAGGCCCCGCGCCAGTTGCACCAGCACTTCTTCGGCGCTGCCGCCGTTGGCCAGCAGACGCTGGGCCTTTTGCAATTCTTCGTCGCGCAGACGTTCACTCTGTTGACGATAGGCCTTGAGCACGTCGACCGCCGCCAATTCGCGCAAGCGGATCATGAAATCTTCGGCACCGACCGAGACCATCTCTTCCGCGGCCTGGGCGGCGCCCTGGCGGCTCTTGAGGTTCTCGGCGACCACTTCGTGGAGATCGTCGACGCTGTAGAGATAAACGTCGTCCAACTCGCCGACTTCCGGCTCGATATCCCGCGGTACGGCGATGTCCACCATGAAAATAGGTTTGTGCTTGCGCAACTTCAGCGCGCTTTCCACGGCGCCCTTGCCGAGGATCGGCAACTGGCTGGCGGTTGAACTGATGACGATGTCGCTGCGCACCAGTTCAGCCGGAATATCCGACAGCAATACGGCATGCGCGCCAAACTGCTCGGCCAGAATGCTGGCGCGTTCCAGAGTGCGGTTGGCCACAACGATACGCTTGACCCCCAGATCATGCAGATGGCGGGCGACCAGGGTGATGGTCTCGCCCGCGCCGATCAACAGCGCCTGGCTGCGCTGCAAGTCGCTGAAAATCTGTTTCGCCAGGCTGACCGCGGCAAAGGCCACGGACACCGGGTTCTCACCGATGGCGGTGTCGGTGCGCACTTGCTTGGCGGCATTGAACGTGGCCTGGAACAAGCGCCCGAGCAGCGGCCCGATGGTGCCCGCCTCGCGAGCCACGGCATAGGCCGATTTCATCTGCCCGAGAATCTGAGGCTCACCCAACACCAGCGAATCGAGCCCGGAAGCCACGCGCATCATGTGACGAACTGCCGCATCATCTTCGTGCACATAACTGCTCGCACGCAGTTCATCCAGGCTCAAATGATGATAATCGGCCAACCAGCGCAGCACGGTATCCGCCGACAGGTGATCCTGTTCTATATAGAGTTCACTGCGATTGCAGGTGGAGAGGATCGCAGCTTCGCGGCTGTCGGTGAGTCGGCAGAGCTGCTGCAAGGCCTCAACCAGCTGCTCAGGGGTAAAGGCCACGCGCTCGCGGACGTCTACTGAAGCAGTCTTGTGGTTAATACCGAGTGCAAGGAAGGCCATTCAAAGTCGCTGATGGTGACGTGAAGCCGGCAATTGTCCTACTTCGACAGATCGAGAACAACTACTCGATATCTATCGCCCCCACAGGAAGTACCGCGAGTTGCGAGCGCTTCTCGTTTACCCGGCGCGCGGGTAAATTGCCGGGCCGGTTATGTTTGGCCCAAGGCTTGTGTCATGATGATCCGACCGCAGGTTAGTCGTCCTTCTTCCTATATGAATAGATCTTCCGCGTTGCTCCTCGCTTTTGTCTTCCTCAGCGGCTGCCAGGCCTTGGCCCCCGTGTCGCCGGACAGTTCGTCCGCGGTGGAAGACAGCACTCCGGTGCCCGAAAAGCCCAAGGTTTACAGCTCATTCAGTGAAGACACGGTCTTCAGCCTGCTGAGTGCCGAACTCGCTGGTCAGCGCAATCGCTTCGACATTGCGCTGGATAACTACGTGACCCAGGCCATCAACACTCAGGATCCGGGCATTTCCGAGCGGGCATTTCGCATCGCCGAATATCTGGGTGCCGATCAAGCCGCCCTGGACACCGCGCTGATCTGGGCGAAAAACGCCCCGGACGACCTCGAGGCACAACGGGCGGCGGCCATTCAACTGGCACGCGCCGGGCGCTATGACGACTCCATGGTCTATATGGAGAAAGTCCTGCAAGGCAAGGGCGACACGCATTTCGATTTCCTTGCGCTGTCTGCGGCCGATACCGACCAGGACACCCGCAACGGCTTGATGCAGAGTTTCAACCGTTTGCTGCAACGCCACCCGAACAATGGCCAACTGATTTTCGGCAAGGCTCTGTTGCTGCAACAGGACGGCGACTCCAAAGGCGCACTGACCCTGCTGGAAGACAACCCGCCGGACGAAGGCGAAATCGCCCCGATTCTGCTGCGCGCGCGGCTGCTGCAAAGCCTCGACCGCGGCGACGAAGCATTGCCGCTGCTGCAAAAAAGCATCAAGAAGTACCCGGAGGACAAGCGCCTGCGCCTGACGTACGCACGCATGCTGGTCGAGCAGAACCGCATGGATGACGCCAAGGCCGAGTTCTCCAGCCTGGTCCAGCAATACCCGGATGACGACGAACTGCGTTATTCGCTGGCACTGGTCTGTCTCGAAGCCAAGGCCTGGGACGAGGCCAAGGGCTACCTGGAAGACCTGATCGCACGGGACAGCCACGTTGACTCGGCGCATTTGAACCTGGGCCGCATCGCCGAAGAACGCAATGACCCGCAAGGCGCGCTGATCGAGTACGGCCAGGTCGGCCCTGGCAACGACTACCTGCCGGCACAGTTGCGCCAGACCGACATCCTGATCAACAACGGCCGGACCGCCGAAGCCCAGCGCAAGCTCGCGGCCGAACGCGACGAACAGCCGGACTATGCGATTCAGCTTTACCTGATCGAAGCCGAAACCCTGTCCGCCAACAACCAGCCCGACAAGGCCTGGGCGGTACTGGAACAAGCACTGCAAAAATACCCGGACGACCTGAACCTGCTTTACACCCGGGCCATGCAGGCGGAAAAACGCAATGACCTGGCGCAGATGGAAAAAGACCTGCGCCAGATCATCAAGCGTGACCCGGACAATGCCATGGCGCTGAACGCGCTCGGATATACCCTGTCCGATCGCACCACTCGCTATGTCGAAGCCAAGGCCTTGATCGAACAGGCACACCAGATCAACCCGGAAGACCCGGCCGTTCTCGACAGCCTCGGCTGGGTGAATTTCCGCATGGGCAACCTCGACGAAGCCGAGCGTTTGCTGCGTCAAGCCCTGGAGCGTTTCCCGGACCAGGAAGTCGCCGCGCATCTGGGCGAAGTCCTGTGGGCCAATGGCAAACAACGCGAAGCCAGGCAGATCTGGAGCAAATTCCTCAAGGAACAACCCGACAGCCCTATTCTGCGCAGTACCATCAAGCGCCTGACCGGATCAGAGACCCTTTAAGATTATGTTTTTGCGCCACATCATTGTTTTCAGCTTCATCGCCCTGCTCGCCGGCTGTGCGGGTTTCGGCGCTCGCGAATCGGTCGAAGGCCACGGCAACCCTGCCCAATGGCGCGAGCACAAACAGCAGTTGGCCAACCTCGATGGCTGGCAGATCGACGGCAAGATCGGCATCCGCGCACCGAAGGACTCAGGCAGCGGCACGCTGTTCTGGTTGCAGCGCCAGGATTACTACGACATCCGCCTCTCCGGCCCATTGGGTCGCGGGGCCGCTCGCCTGACCGGGCGCCCGGGCAAGGTTTCCCTGGAAGTGGCCAATCAGGGGCGCTATGAAGCCCCCTCTCCGGATGTGTTGCTGGAAGAACAATTGGGCTGGAAATTGCCGGTGTCCAATCTGGCGTGGTGGGTCCGCGGGCTTCCGGCTCCGGACAGTAAAAGCCGCCTGACGCTGGATGGCGACAGCCGCCTGGCCAATCTCGAACAGGATGGCTGGCAGGTGGAGTACACCGCCTATACCGAACAAAACGGCTACTGGTTGCCCGAGCGGATCAAACTCCACGGCACCGACCTTGATGTCACGTTGGTGATCAAGGCCTGGCAACCTCGCAAACTGGGGCAGTGACATGCCGGCCAATCGCCTGACCTTGCCCTCGCCAGCCAAACTCAATTTGATGCTGCACATCCTGGGTCGCCGCGAAGACGGTTACCACGAGTTGCAGACAATGTTTCAGTTTCTCGACTACGGCGATGAAATCACCTTCGCTGTTCGCGATGACGGTGTCATTTGCCTGCACACCGAGTTCGAGGGCGTGCCCCACGACAGCAACCTGATCGTCAGGGCTGCCAAAAAACTGCAAGAGCAATCTGGCAGCAAACTGGGCATCGATATCTGGATCGACAAGATTCTGCCCATGGGTGGCGGGATCGGCGGCGGCAGTTCGAACGCCGCGACCACTCTGCTCGGCCTGAATCATCTCTGGCATCTGGGCTGGGATGAGGATCGGTTGGCTGCACTGGGCCTGACGCTGGGTGCCGACGTCCCGGTTTTCGTGCGCGGCCACGCAGCTTTCGCCGAGGGTGTCGGAGAGAAACTGACCCCTGTCGACCCGGAAGAACCGTGGTATGTGGTGCTCGTTCCGCAAGTCTCTGTAAGTACGGCAGAAATTTTTTCCGATCCGTTGTTGACACGTAACACGCCGCCCATTAAAGTGCGCCCCGTTCCCAAGGGAAACAGTCGTAATGACTGCTTGCCGGTGGTAACAAGGCGTTATCCAGAGGTACGTAACGCTTTGAATTTGTTAGGTAAATTTACCGAAGCAAAACTCACCGGAACTGGAAGTTGTGTGTTTGGGGGCTTCCCAAGCAAAGCTGAAGCTGATAAAGTCTCGGCCCTTCTTACAGAGACCCTTACAGGGTTTGTAGCAAAAGGAAGCAACGTCTCGATGTTGCATCGCAAGCTGCAAAGTCTGCTCTAAAAGAACCGATTACTGGGTAATCGTTGCAACAGATACAGGGGCGTCGCCAAGCGGTAAGGCAGCAGGTTTTGATCCTGCCATGCGTTGGTTCGAATCCAGCCGCCCCTGCCATTTTCTATACTCATCCAGGTTACCCTCAGCCTCTAGGTACTGCGCGTGTCCAAGATGATGGTCTTTACGGGGAATGCTAACCCCGATCTGGCTCGGCGTGTCGTACGTCAGCTGCATATCCCTCTCGGTGACATCTCTGTCGGCAAATTCTCCGACGGCGAAATCACAGCCGAGATCAATGAAAACGTTCGCGGTAAAGACGTCTTCATTATTCAGCCGACTTGCGCTCCGACCAACGATAACCTGATGGAACTGGTAGTGATGGCTGACGCCTTCCGCCGCTCCTCGGCTACTCGTATCACTGCTGTTATTCCTTACTTTGGTTATGCCCGTCAGGATCGCCGTCCGCGTTCCGCACGTGTGGCAATCAGCGCGAAAGTCGTGGCTGACATGCTTACCGTAGTCGGCATCGACCGTGTTCTCACGGTTGATCTGCATGCTGACCAAATCCAGGGTTTCTTCGATATTCCGGTAGATAACATCTACGGCTCCCCGGTTCTGGTGGATGACATTGAAGATCAGCGCTTCGAAAACCTGATGATCGTCTCCCCGGACATTGGTGGCGTCGTGCGTGCACGTGCCGTCGCCAAATCCCTGGGCGTGGATCTCGGGATCATCGACAAACGCCGTGAGAAAGCCAATCACTCTGAAGTGATGCATATCATCGGTGATGTCGAAGGGCGTACCTGTATTCTGGTCGATGACATGGTCGATACCGCCGGCACCCTGTGCCACGCGGCCAAGGCCTTGAAAGAGCATGGCGCAGCCAAGGTTTTCGCCTACTGCACGCACCCTGTGCTATCGGGTCGGGCAATCGAAAACATTGAAAATTCCGTGCTGGACGAGCTGGTGGTGACCAACACCATTCCGCTGTCCGCTGCAGCACAAGCCTGTGCGCGTATCCGTCAACTGGATATCGCACCGGTAGTTGCCGAGGCGGTCCGCCGCATCAGCAATGAAGAATCGATCAGCGCGATGTTCCGCTAAGGGCCCTGCCCTTTTCGAATGTCTCGTTGACGAAAAGCGCCCCGCCCCGGCATTCCTGTCGGGGCGGGGCTTTTTTGCCCATATCGCCTTTAGCGCTGGTCGCAAACGCTGGGGCGAGTGTGGTTATTTTGGAGATACAACATGAACGATTTTACTCTGAATGCTGAAGTGCGTTCCGACCTGGGGAAAGGTGCGAGCCGCCGCCTGCGTCGTCTCGCAAGCCTGGTTCCAGCTGTAGTTTACGGTGGCGACAAAGCCCCTGAATCCATCAGCATGCTGGCCAAAGAAGTTGCCAAACTGCTCGAAAACGAAGCGGCTTACAGCCACATCATCGAGCTGAACGTTGGTGGCACCAAGCAGAACGTCGTGATCAAAGCCCTGCAGCGTCACCCGGCCAAAGGCCACGTGATGCACGCTGACTTCGTACGCGTAGTCGCTGGCCAGAAACTGACCGCTATCGTTCCAGTGCACTTCATCAACGAAGAAGCACCGACCAAGAAAGGCGGCGAAATCTCGCACGTTACTTCGGAAATCGAAGTTTCCTGCCTGCCGAAAGACCTGCCTGAATTCATCGAAGTCGATCTGGCTAACGCCGAAATCGGTTCGATCATTCACCTGTCGGACCTCAAAGCCCCTAAAGGCGTTGAGTTCGTGGCTCTGGCACACGGCGATGACAAGGCTGTTGCCAACGTCCACGCTCCACGTGTTGCTCCAGAAGCTACCGAAGAAGGCGCAGCAGAGTAATTTCACTCTGTTCGCCGGAGTGACCGGAAACATCGCGGACTAGAGCATAGCGAGAAAGCGGGCGAGAACGCGGAGTTTACATCATGGTAAATGAGCAATTTTCGTCCACTTTCGCCGCTCTCCCTGATTGCGGCGATGTTATCCACCACTCCTAGGAAGGGCCCCTATCGTGACTGCCATCAAACTGATCGTTGGCCTGGGAAATCCAGGCGCTGAATACGAACAGACCCGGCATAACGCAGGGGCCCTTTTTGTTGAGCGCATCGCGAACGCACAAGGCGTAAACCTTGTGGCGGACCGCAAATATTTCGGCCTGACCGGTCGCTTTTCGCATCAGGGTCAGGATGTTCGTCTGCTGATTCCCACCACGTACATGAACCGCAGCGGCCAGGCCGTCGCGGCCCTTGCCGGTTTCTTCCGCATCAAGCCTGAAGAAATCCTCGTGGCGCATGACGAACTCGACCTGCCTCCGGGCGTCGCCAAGCTCAAACAGGGCGGCGGCCATGGCGGTCACAACGGGTTGCGCGACATCATTGCGCAATTGGGCAATCAGAATACCTTTCACCGCTTGCGGCTTGGCATTGGCCACCCGGGCGTTGCCAGTATGGTTTCAAACTTCGTCCTGGGTCGTGCGCCACGCGCCGAACAGGAAAAACTCGATGCCAGCATCGACTTTGCCCTCGGCGTGCTGCCGGATATCCTCGCCGGTGAATGGAACCGCGCGATGAAAAACCTGCACAGCCAGAAGGCCTGACTTTTTACCCGAGGGGAAACACCATGGGATTCAATTGCGGCATCGTCGGCCTGCCTAACGTCGGCAAGTCCACCCTGTTCAACGCCCTGACCAAATCCGGTATTGCGGCCGAGAACTTCCCCTTCTGCACCATCGAACCCAACAGCGGTATCGTGCCGATGCCGGACCCGCGCCTGGAAGCATTGGCGGCCATCGTCAACCCAAAGCGCATCCTGCCGACCACCATGGAATTCGTCGACATCGCGGGCCTGGTTGCCGGCGCGTCGAAGGGCGAAGGCCTGGGCAACAAGTTCCTGGCCAACATCCGTGAAACCGATGCCATCGCTCACGTGGTCCGCTGCTTCGAAGACGAGAACGTGATTCACGTCTCCAACAGCGTCGACCCGAAACGTGACATCGAAATCATCGACCTGGAACTGATCTTCGCCGACCTCGACAGCTGCGAGAAGCAATTGCAGAAAGTCGCGCGTAACGCCAAGGGCGGCGACAAGGATGCCGTGGTTCAGAAGGGCCTGCTGGAGCAATTGATCGCTCACTTCACCCTCGGCAAGCCGGCGCGCAGCCTGATGAAGACCATGAGCACCGATGAAAAAGCGGTGATCAAGGGCTTCCACCTGCTGACCACCAAGCCGGTCATGTATATCGCCAACGTCGCTGAAGACGGTTTCGAGAACAACCCGCACCTGGACGTGGTCAAGGCCATCGCCGAAGAAGAAGGCGCCATGGTCGTTCCGGTCTGCAACAAGATCGAAGCGGAAATCGCCGAACTCGACGACGGCGAAGAGAAAGACATGTTCCTCGAAGCCCTGGGCCTCGAAGAACCAGGTCTGAACCGCGTGATCCGCGCAGGGTACGAAATGCTGCACCTGCAGACCTACTTCACCGCCGGTGTCGAAGAAGTCCGCGCCTGGACCGTGCGCGTCGGTGCCACCGCACCGCAAGCCGCTGGCGTGATCCACACCGACTTCGAAAAAGGCTTCATCCGCGCCGAAGTGATCGCCTACAACGACTTCATCCAGTACAAAGGCGAAGCCGGTACCAAGGAAGCCGGTAAATGGCGCCTGGAAGGCAAGGACTACATCGTCAAAGACGGCGATGTGATGCACTTCCGCTTCAACGTGTAAAACCTCGACCCAAGAAAAAGCCGCGTTTGAAACGCGGCTTTTTTGTGCCTGAAATTCGGGCAACACCCCATACCCCGTAGGAGCGAGGCATGGGATCAGGCCTTTTTGGTGCGTGGCAAGAAAATCGCCAACACACCCAGCAACGGCAGGAACGAACACAGGAAGTACACGTACTCGATGCCGTGAATATCTGCCAAATGCCCCAGCAACGCCGCGCCGATCCCGCCGAAACCGAACATCAAACCGAAGAACACCCCGGCAATCATTCCGACATTGCCCGGCACCAGTTCCTGGGCATACACCACGATGGCCGAGAACGCCGAAGCCAGGATGAAGCCGATGACCACGCTGAGCACACTGGTCCAGAACAGGTCGACATGCGGCAGCAACAACGTGAACGGCGCCACGCCAAGGATCGAGAACCAGATCACGGCCTTACGCCCGATCTTGTCACCGATCGGCCCACCGAAAAACGTCCCCGCTGCAACCGCGCCGAGAAACAGGAACAGATGCAACTGCGAGCTGGCCACTGAAAGGTCGAATTTTTCGATCAGGTAGAAGGTGAAATAACTGGTGAGGCTGGACATATAAAAGTACTTGGAGAACACCAGCAAACCGAGAACCACCAGCGCACTGATCACCCTTCCCTTGGACAGCCCGTGGGTTGCAGCCTGGCCTTGCTTGAGCTTGAACAGGTTCAGGTGATTGGCGTACCAGCGGCTGATCCGGTACAGCACGAACAACGCAAATACCGCGAACAACCCGAACCAGGCCACGTTGCCCTGACCGTAGGGAATGATGATCGCCGCCGCCAGCAACGGACCGAACGCCGAACCCGCATTGCCGCCCACTTGAAAAGTCGACTGCGCCAGCCCGAAGCGTCCGCCCGAGGCCAGTCGTGCCACGCGAGAAGCTTCCGGGTGGAAGGTCGAGGAGCCAATGCCGATCAGCGCCGCCGCCAACAGGATCATCGGGAAGCTGCCGACCACCGACATCATCACAATCCCCACCAACGTGCACACGGTGCCCGCTGGCAACAGCCACGGCTTGGGATGGCGGTCGGTGTGATACCCGACCCACGGCTGCAACAGCGAAGCCGTCAGTTGGAACGTCAGGGTGATCAACCCGACCTGGGTAAATGTCAGGCCATAGTTAGCCTTGAGCATCGGGTAAATCGACGGCAGTACCGACTGAATCAGGTCATTGATCAAGTGCGCCAGCGCCACTGCGCCGATGATGCGCATGACCAGAGGACTGCTTTGCGAAGGAGCGGAGGCCGGCACGGAACCGGTCTGGGCATTGCTGATAGCCATGGGGGTTTCCAGACAACGAAGGGTGCACACGAACAGTTGCGTCAATGTGCCATTTTTCGGTGCAGGAGCGCCATCCCCTTAGCCTGCTAACTACTTCAATTTTTCATCGCTAAAGAGGTGATAGCGCTGTGCCATGGTCTGAATCTTGCCTTCCTGTTCCGCTTCAACGCGGCCCTCTTACAAAGAGGGCCGAGAATGGGAAGTTTCGCCACAGAGTCGGCCTACAGAGCTGGCAATGGTGAACTTTCGAGGCCTTTTAAGGGGCACCGGTCGTGGTCTTGCGAGTCACGACGCACGCCAATGGTGCGCGGTGTTCAAAGGAGTCACGGGGCATGCAGGCTTTTTTATCACCGGGGATCGGGCTGCTGGGGCGTTTCGGGTTTGCGCGCAAGTTCCAGCTGTTGTTTCTGCTGTTCATCCTGCCATTGGCCGGCAGCCTGTGGATGATCGGCCAGGATTATCGCGACAAACTGAATTTGATCTCAGGAGAACGTGCCGGGGTTCGTCAACTTCTCGCCCTTGATGCGCTGGACAACCTGCTTTCCGCCCAACGTGATCGTGCAGCCCGATGGCGCGCAACGGAAACCAATCGCCAACCGACGCCTGCAACGCTGGCCGCCATGGCAGCCTTCGACGCGGTCCAGCCCGCCGTCACTCAGGCCGCTTCTGACCTTGGTGCAACGCTGCAAAAAGACCAGGCCAAGGATGAAACCTTGACGCGTTTTCAAACCCTGCAGTCGGCGCTCAACGGCCTCGACTCGAAAAGCCTCAGCAGCGTCGGTTGGTGGCCGGACGGTTACGATCGCTTCACCAACGCCTTGAGTGCGCTGCAAGCGTTGCGCGAGCAAATCGCCATGGACAATCGCCTGACACTCGCACCCTGGCTGGAAACGTACCTGCTGACACAGATTTCCACCCAGCACGCACCGGACCTGATCGAACGCGTCGGTCGCCTGGCCGCCGTGGGCCAGGCATCCGTGGTGTCCGGGCAGTTCACCTTGCAAAGTCGCCTGCAATTACGTGATCTGCGCAGCCGCATTGGAGATGCCAGGGAGCAATTGGCAAAAACGGCGGGGGTGCTAGAAGCCCGCTTGCCCAGCGCCCTGCAAACCTGGGCCGATCAGTACCATGACAGCCTCAAGCACCTCGATTCAGGGTTGAAAGTCCTCGATGACGGCGTGTTCGGCGGCAGCATCAACCTCAAGCCCGAAGACTTTGAGCGCAGCCTGGACGCCCTGCTCGCCAACCTCGCGGCGTTGCGCCAGCAATCGCTGGAATCGCTGGACCAGCGTCTTGATTACTACCACGACTCGGCGATCCGTCAGTTCATCGTGGTGGCGAGCGTGTTTGGCTGCCTCTTGCTGGCGGCTTTGTACCTGTTCATTTGTTTGCAGGCGTCGATCCGCCGTAGCGCCAGCGGTATCACCCTGCTCGCCGAAGCCCTGCGCGACGGCAACCTGAGCCTGCAAGCGCCGGTTCAAGGTCGGGACGAATTGGCGGCCATCAGCACCGCGCTGAATGTTGCCGTGGTGCAGTTGCGCACCAGTTTGCTCGGTGTGGATCACGAAACTCTGCAATTGAGCAACGCCGTGCAAACCCTCAACCACCATTCCAGCGATGCGCTGGGCGAGGTCGAAGCCCAACAGTTGCAGATCAGTCAGATAGCCGCTGCGGCCACGCAATTGGCCGCGACCTCTCAAGGGGTGGCCCACAGTTGCGAGCAGGCTTCTGGCAGCGCTCAGCAGACTCAGCGCATTGCTGCCGACAGCAGTCGGGACAGCCTGCGTACGACGGCAAGTATTCAGGCGCTCAATCAGCGTCTGAACGACACCGCTGCGGCGCTGGGTCGGGTCAGTGAACAAGGGCAGCAGATCCAGTTGGTGGTCGACACCATTCGCGGCGTCGCCGAGCAGACCAACCTGTTGGCGCTCAACGCCGCCATCGAGGCCGCCCGTGCCGGCGAGCAGGGCCGTGGTTTTGCAGTGGTGGCCGACGAAGTGCGCAGCCTGTCGCAACGCACGCAGTCCTCGACCGCGCAGATCGCCGGTACGGTCGACAGTTTGCGCAGCACGGTGAACGAAGCCGTCAGCCTGATGGAAGCGGCGTGTGGCCAGGCGCAATCCGATGCCCTGGCCGTCACGGGCCTGGGCGAGCGCCTGGGGGAAATTGCCAGTGCAGTACAGGGCGTCACCGACACCCTGGCGCAGATTGCGACAGCCGTAGAGGAACAGGCCAGCACCGCCGACGAGGTCAGCGGCAACATCCAACAGGTCGATCAGGCCGCGGTGCGTTTACTCGAAGGTGCCCGTGCGGTAAACCACGCAGCCGACACATTGAGCCATGGCAGCAAGGCATTGAGTGCCAATACCGGCAGGTTTCAGCTCAATTGATGCCCTCCCCCGAGTGTTTTTTTCGGCTCAGGAGGATAAGCGGTTGAAAGCGTAGAGAAATATTTTAGATTTGTGCTTGACGCATCCCCGTTACCGGTGAATAATGCGCGCCACTTGGCTACATAGCTCAGTTGGTTAGAGCATAGCATTCATAATGCTGGGGTCCGGGGTTCAAGTCCCTGTGTAGCCACCAAGTACTAAAAACGGCTTACCG
>NZ_RCOB01000149.1:0-32492 GCF_004307665.1 Pseudomonas sp. Sample_16 | reverse complement strand
ATTTGTTGAAGCCGTAACCGGCGAATTTTTCTACCAGGTCGAAAATGTTACCGGCGAGGTCCGCATCGATGTTGTTGGTCGCACAACCTTCGATGAAACCGCCACGCTGCTTGGCCATTTCCTCGGGCTTTTTCTTACCCATGGCTCGACGCAGCATGTCCGCGCCGCCAAGGGTGTAGCCGGCCATGACCTGGGCGATCTGCATCACCTGTTCCTGATACAGGATGATGCCGTAAGTCGGCGCCAATACCGGCTTCAGACCTTCGTACTGGTAGTCCGAGTGCGGGTACGCCAGTTCGGCGCGACCGTGTTTACGGTTGATGAAGTCGTCCACCATGCCCGATTGCAGCGGGCCAGGACGGAACAACGCTACCAGTGCAATCAAGTCTTCCAGGCAGTCGGGCTTGAGCTTTTTGATCAGCTCTTTCATGCCGCGCGATTCAAGCTGGAACACGGCCGTGGTTTCGGCTTTTTGCAGCAGCGTGTAGGTCGGCTTGTCGTCCAGCGGGATGAACGCGATATCCAGCGGCGGTTCGTTGACCTTGGCGCGGTCGCGGTTGATGGTTTTCAACGCCCAGTCGATGATCGTCAGGGTCCGCAGGCCGAGGAAGTCGAACTTCACCAGGCCGGCGGCTTCCACGTCGTCCTTGTCGAACTGGGTCACCAGGCCATCACCGGCCTCGTCGCAATAGATCGGCGAAAAGTCGGTCAGTTTGGTCGGCGCGATTACCACACCACCGGCGTGCTTGCCGACGTTACGCACAACGCCTTCGAGCTTGCGCGCCATTTCCCAGATTTCCGCCGCCTCTTCATCGACCTTGATGAAGTCACGCAGGATTTCTTCCTGTTCGTAGGCTTTTTCCAGGGTCATGCCGACTTCGAACGGAATCATCTTCGACAGACGATCCGCCAGGCCATAGGACTTGCCCTGCACCCGCGCCACGTCGCGGACCACAGCTTTTGCCGCCATGGAACCGAAGGTGATGATCTGGCTTACCGCGTTGCGGCCGTACTTCTCGGCCACGTAGTCGATCACCCGGTCGCGACCGTCCATGCAGAAGTCGACGTCGAAGTCGGGCATGGAAACCCGTTCCGGGTTAAGGAAACGTTCGAACAGCAGGTCATATTCCAGTGGGTCGAGGTCGGTGATCTTCTGTACGTAGGCCACCAGCGACCCGGCACCCGACCCCCGGCCAGGCCCTACCGGCACGCCGTTGTTCTTGGCCCACTGGATAAAGTCCATCACGATCAGGAAGTAACCGGGGAACCCCATCTGGATGATGATATCCAGCTCGAAATTCAGCCGATCGACATAGACCTGGCGCTTGGCTTCGTAGTCTTCGGTGGTGTCCTTGGGCAGCAGGACGGCGAGCCGTTCCTCCAGACCATCGAAGGACACCTTGCGAAAATACTCATCGATGGTCATGCCATCGGGGATCGGGAAGTTGGGCAGGAAGTGCGTGCCCAGCTTCACTTCGATATTGCAGCGCTTGGCGATCTCGACGGTGTTTTCCAGCGCTTCGGGAAGGTCGCTGAACAGCTCGGCCATTTCCTCGGCGCTTTTGAGGTATTGCTGATCGCTGTAGTTCTTCGAGCGCCGCGGATCGTCCAGGGCGCGGCCCTCACCGATACAGACGCGGGTTTCGTGGGCAGCGAAGTCTTCCTGCTTGATAAAGCGCACATCGTTGGTCGCCACCAGTGGCGCACCGATCTTCTCGGCCAGGGCGACGGCGCCGTGCAGTTGCTCTTCGTCATTCGGCCGATTGGTGCGCTGGATTTCCAGATAGAAGCGATCCGGGAATACCGCCATCCACTCCCGCCCCAGAGCTTCAGCTTCGTCGGGGTTGCCACTGAGCATGGCCTGGCCGATTTCGCCTTCCTTGGCCGCCGACAGCATGATCAGGCCTTCGCTGGCCTCGGCTACCCACTCGCGCTCGACAATGACCGAGCCATTGCGCTGTCCCTCGATAAAGCCACGGGATATCAACTCGGTCAGGTTGCGATAGCCCACGGCGTTCATCACCAGCAGGCTGATCCGGCTCAGAGCGTTGTCCGGATCCTTGTTCGACAGCCACAGGTCGGCGCCGCAGATCGGCTTGATCCCGGCACCCATGGCGTTTTTATAGAATTTGACCAGGGAACACATGTTGTTCTGGTCGGTGACCGCAACGGCGGGCATGTTCATGCCGACCAGGGTCTTGACCAGCGGTTTGATCCGCACCAGACCGTCGACCAGGGAGTATTCAGTGTGCAGGCGTAGGTGAACGAATGAAGCCGGCATAGTGATCCTGTCTATGAACATGAAAACAACAAGGCCCGGATTGTACCGGGCCTTGGTAAAAAAAATCAGCCTTGCGACTAGCTCTCTATGACGATTTCCAACGCCTCATACGCCATACGCACCGGAGCGAACGAACGCCGGTGAATAGGCGTAGGCCCCAAGCGTGCCAGCGCTTCCAGATGAACGGGTGTCGGGTAGCCTTTGTGGCCGCCGATGCCATAACCCGGATAGATCAACTCGAATGCACTCATTTCCCGGTCGCGGCTGACCTTGGCCAGAATCGACGCTGCCGCGATGGCCGGCACCTTGCCGTCACCCTGTACCACCGCTTCGGCGCGCATCGGCAGTTTCGGGCAGCGGTTGCCATCGATCATCGCCAGTTTCGGCTGGATATGCAGCCCGGCGACGGCACGCTGCATGGCCAGCATGGTGGCGTGCAGAATATTCAGCTCATCGATTTCTTCGACTTCAGCGCGAGCGATGCACCAGCTCAAGGCTTTTTCGCAGATTTCATCGTAAAGCTTCTCGCGCCGGGCTTCGGTGAGTTTCTTCGAGTCGTTCAGGCCGAGGATCGGCCGATTCGGATCGAGTATCACGGCAGCCGTGACCACCGCACCACAGAGCGGACCTCGGCCGACTTCGTCGACACCGGCTACCAGTTCTTCAGCTTCCGCGACCAAGGAGAAATCCAGCCCCATCTGCATGCTTTTCTTACTCATTGTACTTCGCCGATCAGGTTGAGCACGGCATCCGCCGCCTGGTTGGAGGCATCCAGACGAAGGGTCCGGTGAATTTCATCGAAACCACGAGTCTGCTCCTCGCCACCTTCGATCAGCGGCGACAACGTCTGGGCCAGGGCTTCGACGGTCGCGTCGTCCTGCAGCAGCTCGGGCACCAGCAAACGCTGGGCCAGCAGGTTCGGCAGGGAAACGTAGGGGCTTTTCACCATGCGCTTGAGAATCCAGAACGTCAGCGGTGCCAAGCGGTAAGCCACCACCATCGGCCGCTTGTACAGCAAGGCTTCAAGGGTCGCGGTTCCGGAAGCGATCAATACCGCATCGCAGGCGGCCAGGGCCAGATGCGACTTGCCGTCGAGCAAGGTCAGTGGCAGATCGCGGCCAGCCAACAGCTCTTCAAGCTGCGCCCGGCGTTGGGGGTTGGCGCAAGGTACGACGAATCGCACGCCCGGACGCAGCGCCCTCAGGCGTTGTGCCGTGTCCAGAAACAACGCACCAAGACGCCCCACTTCGCCGCCACGACTGCCGGGCATCAGGGCAACCAACGGCCCGTCAGGCAAGCCAAGCTCGGCCCGCGCAGCAGCGCGGTCGGCTTCGAGCGGAATGGCATCGGCCAAGGTGTGCCCAACGAACCGCACCGGCACGCCCTTCTCTTCGTAGAATTTGGCCTCAAACGGAAACAGCGTCAGCATCAGATCGCAGCCTTCGCGAATCTTCAGCACCCGCTTCTGTCGCCAGGCCCATACCGACGGGCTGACGTAGTGCACGGTCTTGATCCCGGCCTGACGCAACTTGAGTTCGATATTGAGGTTGAAGTCCGGCGCATCGATACCGATGAACACGTCCGGCTTCGCAGCGATCAAGTCGGCGACCAGCTTCTTGCGACGTGCCAGCAACTCGCGCAACCGACCCAGGACTTCCACCAACCCCATCACCGAAAGGCGTTCCATCGGGAAATACGAGGTCAGGCCTTCGGCCTGCATCAGTGGACCACCCACACCGATGAACTCGACCGCCGGGTGACGAGCCTTGAGCGCACGCATCAGACCCGCGCCAAGAATGTCACCGGAAGCCTCACCCGCTACCAGCGCAATACGCAGATTGGCCATGGTTAGCGGGTGATGCCGCGGGTAGACGACTGGATGGAGTCTCGGAACACCGCGACTTCCGGGAACTGGATCGAAGGCTCGGCCAGTTCGGCGAGCGCCTGTTCAACCGTCAGTCCCTGGCGGTAAACCACCTTGTAGGCTCGACGCAGCGCATGGATTGCGTCTTCGCTGAAACCGCGACGACGCATGCCTTCGAAGTTCATGCTGCGAGCTTCGGCCGGGTTGCCGAATACCGTGACATACGCTGGAACGTCCTTGCCGATGGCCGTGCCCATGCCGGAAAAGCTGTGGGCGCCAATGTGGCAATACTGGTGGACCAGGGTAAATCCGGACAGGATTGCCCAGTCTTCAACGTGCACGTGGCCAGCCAGCGCTGTGTTGTTGACCAGAATGCAATGGTTGCCGATGACGCTGTCGTGACCGATATGTGCATAGGCCATGATCAGGTTGTGATCGCCCAGGGTGGTTTCCGAACGATCCTGAATGGTCCCACGGTGAATCGTCACGCCTTCGCGGATGACGTTGTGGTCACCGATCACCAGACGGGTTTCTTCGCCTTTGTATTTCAGATCAGGCGTGTCCTCACCTACCGAAGAAAACTGGTAGATGCGGTTGTGCTTGCCGATTCGGGTCGGGCCTTTGAGAATCACGTGCGGCCCGATCACTGTCCCCTCGCCGATTTCCACACCTGCGCCGACGATCGACCAAGGGCCGACCTCGACACCGTCGGCCAGAACAGCCGTCGGATCGATGATTGCGCGAGGGTCAATCAAACTCATAGTTTGCGTTCCGCACAGATGATTTCAGCCGAGCAGACCGGCTTGCCGTCGACCGAAGCCTGGCATTCGAATTTCCAGATCTGACGCTTGCAGCTCAGGAACTTGGCTTCGAGGATCAACTGATCACCCGGCAGCACAGGCTGGCGGAAACGCAGCTTGTCGGAACCGACGAAGTAGTAAAGCGTGCCATCGGCCGGCTTCACGTCGAGCATTTTGAAACCAAGGATCCCGGCAGCCTGAGCCATCGCTTCGATGATCAGAACGCCCGGCATGATTGGATGCGCAGGGAAGTGACCGTTGAAGAAAGGTTCGTTGATGCTGACATTCTTGTAGGCGCGAATGCGCTTGCCTTCCACATCCAGATCCACGACCCGGTCCACCAGCAGGAACGGGTAACGGTGAGGCAGGTATTCGCGAATCTCGTTGATGTCCATCATTTCGGGGGGAAGCCTATGTAAAGATTGGGAGCGCGCGATTGACGCACACTCCTCTAGCAAATCAAGGACGCAGTCTAGCGGCTGTGTACACTTGATATGGAAATGGTATCAGCCATCTGATGAAGCATTACCGCCAGGGGTCACTTCCCCTGCTTGCTTTTCCAGCTGTCGCAAACGTCGCGCGATGTCATCGAGCTGACGCAGGCGTGCCGCGCTTTTGCGCCATTCGGCTGCTGGCTGCATCGCCGTACCGGATGAATAGGCGCCCGGCTCGGTGATCGAGTGGGTCACCATGGTCATGCCGGTGATGAATACGTTGTCGCAAATATCGATATGCCCCACCAGCCCTACGCCACCGGCAAGCATGCAGTGCTTGCCGATCTTGGTGCTGCCGGAAATCCCCACACAGGCGGCCATCGCGGTGTGATCACCGACCTGAACGTTGTGGGCGATCTGAATCTGGTTGTCGAGCTTTACCCCGTTACCAATGATGGTATCGGCCAGCGCGCCACGGTCGATAGCGGTATTTACGCCGATTTCCACGTCATCGCCGATCAGGACGCCACCAATCTGGGCGATTTTCTGCCAAATGCCTTTTTCGTTGGCAAAACCGAAGCCTTCACCACCGAGTACGGCACCAGACTGAATCACTACCCGCTTGCCGATGCGCACGTCGTGATACAAGGTCACGCGCGGAGCCAGCCAGCCACCTTCGTCGATCACGCTACGAGCACCAATAAAGCAGTGCGCGCCAACGGTGGTACCGGCAGCAATTTGCGCGCCGCTTTCGATCACGGCAAATGCACCGATACTCGCCGCCGGGTCAACCACCGCATCCGCCGCAATCACCGCTGTCGGATGAATACCGGTTGCAGCCTTGGGCTTGGGGTCGAACAAGTGCGAAATACGCGCGTAGGCTGCATACGGATCAGGCACCACCAGTGCATTACCGGAAAACCCTTCGGCGTCGGCGGCTTTCAGCAACAGCGCTGCAGCCTGGCTGCCTGCCAGGTATTTACGGTACTGGGGGTTTGCGAGAAAGCTCAACTGAGTTGGGCCAGCCTCCTGCAAAGTGGCTAGCCCAGTGATTTCTTTCTCCGGGTCGCCACGCAGTGTGGCGCCGAGGAACTCGGCCAATTGGCCGAGCTTAATAGTCGCGGTCATGGATTACTTCAGCTGATTCATGCGCTCGATAACCTGGCGCGTGATGTCGTACTGAGGCTTGACATCAATCACGGCGCCACGCTCGAAGACCAGGTCAAAAGCACCTTTCTTGATGACTTCTTCCACTGCGCTATCGAGTTTCGGCTTGAGCTGCTTCAGCATTTCACGGTCGGCAACAGCCTTGGCTTCGTTCAGCTCCTTGGACTGGAACTGGAAGTCACGAGCCTTTTGCTTGAATTCAAGCTCCAGACGCTCACGCTCGCCTTGCTGCATTTTGTCGCCACCGGCCATCAGACGATCCTGAATACCCTTGGCGCTGCTTTCCAGAGTTTTGAGCTTGCTCAGCTGGGGACCGAACTTTTTCTCGGCATCCACGGCGTACTTCTTGGCCGCATCGGATTCCAGCAGGGCCATCTGATAGTTCAGAACGGCGATTTTCATGTCGGCAAATGCCGGGCCTGCTACCAGTACGGAAGCCAGGAGAACCAATTGAGTCAACTTACGCACGATGCACTCCTACAAAATCCATTGTCGTTATCTTGGGGCAGACGCTTAGAACGTCTGACCGAGGGAGAATTGGAACACTTGAGTTTCAGCTTCATCCGGTTTCTTGACTGGCATGGCCAACGCGAAACTCAAAGGACCCAGTGCGGTGACCCATGTCACACCTACACCAACGGAACTGGCCAAATTACTCAGGCTGATATCGTTGCACTTGGTATTGGACTTCGTGCCATCCGCGTTTGTGGTATCCGAGCAGGACGAATCGAATACGTTACCGACATCCCAGAATACCGAAGTGCGCAGGGAACGCTGATCCTTGACGAACGGCAGCGGGAACAGAACTTCCACACCGCCCTGGATCAGGACATTACCACCAAACGGCAGCGGGTCCTGGTCCGGGTCAAATTGAGTGCCAGCGTTACCGGTAATGGCCTGACCGCGGCTCGGGGTACTGCGAGGACCCAAAGTGCTGTCCTTGAAGCCACGAACCGAGTTGAAACCACCAGCATAGTAGTTTTCATAGAATGGCAAGCCGTCGGTCGAACCGTAACCATCGCCATAACCCAGTTCGGTATGCAGGCGCATGGTGTAGTTCTCGCTCAATGGCTGGAACAGTTGGCCACGGTAGTCGAGCTTGAAGAACGACAGATCGCTGCCCGGTGTTGTGGTTTCCAGTACCAGGCTCTGGGAATGGCCACGTGTCGCCAGTACGCCTTTGTTCAACGTGGACTCGGACCAACCGGCCGAAGCCTTGAAGTTCAGGTACTTGTCGCCTTCCTGCTCAACGAAGTCGAAGATCTCGTCAACGGTGTAGACACCGGTCTTGATTTCGTCCTGTTGAGCCGTCAGACCGAAGGTCAGACGCGAAGTCTCGCTGATCGGGTAGCCGACGCTGACGCCCGCGCCCAGGCTGTCTACGGAGTAGCTGGCCACGTCGACGTCGAGGTCGTCGTAGTCGGTGGTGCGATAGAAAGCGTTGTAACCCAGGCTTACACCATCAGCAGTCCAGTAGGGGTCGACATAACCGAAGTTATAGCGGCTCTGGTATTCGCTGCGGGTCAAGCCGATGCTGACCTTGTTACCGGTACCGAGGAAGTTGTTCTGGGTGATCGAACCACCGAGGATCAGGCCCGCGCTCTGGGCGAAACCGACGCTGGCGGTAATCGAACCGGAAGCTTGCTCTTCCACACTGTAGTTGACGTCGACCTGGTCATCGACACCCGGCACAGCCGGCGTCTCGACGTTGACTTCCTTGAAGAAGCCCAGACGTTCCAGACGGGTCTTGGACTGGTCGATCAGATAGGTCGACGCCCAGCCACCTTCCATCTGACGCATTTCACGACGCAGCACTTCGTCTTCGGACTTGGTGTTGCCGCGGAAGTTGATGCGGTTCACGTAGGCACGCTTGCCCGGATCGACCGCGAAGGTGATGTCTACGGTGTGGTCTTCATCGTGAGGCTGTGGCACGCCGTTGACGTTGGCGAAGGTATAGCCTTCGTTACCCAGTCGACGGGTGATCAGTTCGGAAGTGGTGGTCATCAGCTTGCGCGAGAACACCTGGCCTTTCTGTACCAGCAGCAGGGACTTGACCTGGTCTTCCGGCACCTTCAGATCGCCGCTCAGTTTCACATCACGAACGGTGTACTTGTCGCCTTCGTTGATGTTGACGGTGATGTAGACGTGTTTCTTGTCCGGCGTGATGGACACCTGGGTCGAAGCGATATCCATGTTGATATAGCCACGGTCCAGGTAGTAGGAACGCAGACGTTCCAGGTCACCGGAAAGCTTTTCGCGGGCGTACTTGTCATCGTTCTTGAAGAACGACAGCCAGTTGGTGGTCTTGAGTTCGAACAGGTCGATCAGGTCTTCGTCAGGGAAGACGGTGTTGCCCACCACGTTGATGTGCTGGATCGCCGCAACGGTGCCTTCGTTGATGTTGACCTTCAGGCCGACGCGGTTACGCGGCTGCGGCACCACTTCGGTGTCGACAGTAGCGGAATAGCGGCCCTGAGCGACGTACTGGCGCTGCAGTTCATTACGCACGCCTTCGAGGGTGGCACGCTGGAAGATTTCGCCTTCGGCCAGACCGGACTGCTTCAGGCCCTTCATCAGGTCTTCAGTGGAGATCGCCTTGTTACCTTCGATCTCGATACTGGCAACCGACGGACGCTCGACTACCGTAATGACAAGGACGTTGCCATCGCGGCCCAGCTGGATATCTTGAAAGAACCCGGTTTTGAACAGCGCACGAGTGGATTCCACCAGGCGACGATCATCCGCCTGTTCACCGACGTTCAACGGCAAAGCACCAAAGACGCTACCCGCGGAGACCCGCTGGAGGCCATTGACGCGAATATCAGAGATAGTGAAGGACTCGGCGTGAACTTCGGCGATCATCAATACGGTGAGAACCGCAGTTAGCAGCAGACGTTTCATGAAGTCCTTTCTTATTCCAACTGGCAATAAACAAACTGCCGCAAAATGCGGCAGATTCGCAATTCAGCGAAGTGTTACAGACGACCCAGATCATTGACCAGAGCAAGCAACATCACTCCGACCACCAAACTGATACCGATCTGTATCCCCCAACCTTGCACCCGATCCGACAAGGGACGACCACGCGCCCACTCGATCAGATAAAACAACAAATGCCCCCCATCCAGCACAGGAATGGGCAGCAAATTCAGAACCCCCAGGCTAATACTCAGATAAGCAAGGAAATTCAGGAAATCAGCAACACCCGACTGGGCCGAAGCGCCCGCCACTTTAGCAATGGTTATCGGTCCACTCAAGTTTTTTACCGAGAGCTCACCGAACAACATTTTCTTCAGTGAATCGAGAGTCAGCAGGCTCATGGTCCAGGTGCGTTTGGCCCCTTCGCCAATTGCGGCCAGAGGCCCGTAACTAACCTCGCGGATCATTTCCGGCGGCCAGTCGACCGCTTTCACCCCAGCCCCAAGGTAGCCATTGGGAGCCTTGCTCTCGCCGCGGGCAGCGAGCGTCACCGGGACGTCGATTTGAGCACCATCGCGCTCAACCCGCAGCATGATTTTGGTATCAGGACGCAAACGCACGGTGTCGACCACCTGCTGCCAGTCGTCCAGCGACTTGCCATCGAGCGCCAGCAAGCGGTCACCCATTTTCAGCCCGGCGGCCTGCGCCGGACCTTTTGGATCCAGTTCAGCCAGGACCGGCGGCAGTGCCGGACGCCACGGACGAATCCCCAGCGAACGGATCGGATCCGGTTCATCAGCACCCTTGAGCCATTTGTCCAAAGCCAGCTCACGAGGCGAATCCATCGAAGAGCCCTGATCGCGAACCAGCACTTGCAATGAACCGCTCTCCCCAAGGCGACGGACCAATTGCAAATTCACCGCCGCCCAACCGGAGGTCGGTTCGCCGTCGATGGAAATGATCTCCTGACCAGCAGTCAAGCCCGCCCTGGCGGCGATACTGCCGGACTCCACGGCGCCGATGACCGGGCGCACCTGCTCGCTGCCGAGCATGGCCAACACCCAGAAAAACACTAACGCCAACAGAAAGTTGGCAATAGGGCCGGCCGCCACGATAGCAATACGCTGGCGAACCGACTTGCGATTGAAGGATTGATCGACCTGATCAGCCGGAACCTCGCCCTCACGCTCATCGAGCATTTTTACGTAGCCACCCAGCGGGATGGCAGCCACCACGAACTCGGTGCCTTGCTTGTCGTGCCAGCGCAGGAGCGGCATGCCGAAGCCTACGGAGAAACGCAGCACTTTGACCCCACAGCGACGCGCGACCCAGAAATGGCCGAACTCGTGGAAGGTAACCAGCACACCCAAAGCCACCAGGGTGCCGACAATCATATAGAGCGCGCTCATCTACTTTCTCCGCATTCCTATCCGGTGCCGCATGGGCCAACGCGTTGCAGCACTCACCGCCCGTGACGACTCAACCACTGCTCAGCCAGCAGACGCGCTTTCGCATCCGCCGTGAACACTGCCTCAAGATCATCGACTGCCACTACAGGCTCAAGATTCAAGGTTTCTTCGATGATACTCGCGATTTCCGGGTAACGAACCCGTCCGTCGAGAAACGCGGCCACAGCTACCTCATTCGCAGCATTGAGCATCGCCGGAGCACTGTTGCCCGCCTCTGCCGCCAGCCGCGCCAGACGCAGGCAAGGGAAGCGCTCTTCGTCCGGCGCCTGGAAATCCAGGCGCGCGATGGCAAACAAGTCCAGCGGCGGCACCCCTGAATCGATCCGCTCCGGCCAGGCCAGCGCGCTGGCGATCGGCGTGCGCATGTCCGGGTTACCCAATTGCGCCAAAACCGAACCATCGATGTAGTCGACCAGCGAATGAATCACGCTTTGCGGGTGAATCACCACCTCGACCTGGGATGGCTTGGCATCGAACAGCCAACAGGCCTCGATCAGCTCAAGCCCCTTGTTCATCATGCTGGCCGAATCGACCGAAATCTTGCGCCCCATCGACCAGTTAGGGTGGGCGCACGCTTGCTCAGGTGAAACATGCGCCAACTCAGCCATGGGCGTCTGTCGGAACGGACCACCGGAGGCCGTCAGTAAAATCCGACGCACACCGACCGAGCTCAGACCCCGTGCAAAATCCACCGGCATGCATTGGAAGATCGCATTGTGCTCACTGTCGATCGGCAGCAATACCGAGCCACTCTTACGCACCGCCTGCATGAATAACGCACCGGACATGACCAGCGCTTCTTTGTTGGCGAGGAGAATCTTCTTGCCTGCCTCGACCGCTGCCAGCGTCGGGCGCAGCCCTGCCGCACCGACAATGGCCGCCATGACTGCATCCACTTCAGGATCGGCAGCCACCTGACACAAGCCTTCCTCCCCCACCAGCACCCGGGTCGACAGGCCTGCCGCACGCAAATCATCCTGCAAGCTGCGTGCAGCGCCAGCTTCCGGCACAACAGCAAATCGAGGCGTATGCCGCACGCACAATGCCAGCAATTCACTCAAACGAGTGAATCCGCTCAGGGCATAGGCTTGATAGCGCTCGGGATGGCGAGCGATGACGTCGAGGGTGCTCAAACCGATCGAGCCGGTCGCCCCCAGAACGGTAATCTGCTGGGGACGGCTCATGGTGCCGCCATCCACAACAGCACGGCGAATACGGGAATGGCTGCCGTCAGGCTGTCAATCCGGTCCAGCACGCCGCCATGCCCCGGCAGCAGATTGCTGCTGTCCTTGATCCCGGATTGGCGCTTGAACATGCTTTCGGTCAAATCGCCCACGACCGAAATAAACACGATCACGGCGGCGCAGATCAGGCCCTTGAACAGCTCGGCAACGGTCCAGTCACGCACAAAGCCGACAATCACGGTGATGACCAGACTCAAGGCCAGGCCGCCATAGACACCTTCCCAGCTCTTGCCAGGGCTGACCTGCGGCGCCAGCTTGCGCTTGCCGAAAGCCCGGCCGGAAAAGTAGGCGCCGATATCAGCCCCCCAGACCAGCACCATCACCGCCATGATCAGCCAGTTGCCCAAAGGCTGCTGCTTGATCTGAACCAGGCCTTGCCAGGCCGGCAGCAGGATCAGCAGGCCGATCACCAGCTTGCAGGCCGCGCTGGCCCAATGCTCGCTGGAGCGCGGGTACGTCAGCACCAGATAGGTTGCAACACCCCACCACAGTACCGAAGCCCCCAGCACCCAAGGTGCAAGCCCGGGCAGGATGTACATGATAAACAGCATCAACGCGACGACAGCGGCATAGGCAACGCGTGCAGGCTGGGCAGTGAAGCCCGCCAGACGCGCCCACTCCCAGGCACCGAGGGTCACGACCAGCCCGATGAACAGCGCAAAACCGGAGCCTTCGAGCAGGAAAAAACCGCCCAAGGCAATCGGCAGCAGGATCAGCGCGGTGATGATTCGTTGTTTAAGCATTAAACCCGGGCTCCAGCCTCGACCTGCTCGCTCGTTTTACCGAAGCGACGCTGGCGGGATGCGAAATCGGCCAGTGCATTACGCATGGCATCGTGTTTGAAGTCCGGCCAGAACAGGTCGGAGAAATACAACTCGGCGTAAGCCAGCTGCCACAGCAGGAAGTTGCTGATGCGATGCTCGCCACCGGTACGGATGCACAAGTCCGGCAACGGCAGGTCGCCGGTCGCCAGACAGGTTTGCAGCAAATCCGGGGTGATGTCTTCCGGACGCAGGTGCCCGGCCTGGACTTCACGCGCCAGACGCTGGGCGGCCTGCGCGATATCCCACTGACCACCGTAGTTGGCCGCGATCTGCAGGACGAAACGGTTGGCGCCCGCGGTCATGGTTTCGGCTTCACGCATGGCAGCCTGAAGCTCCGGATGAAAGCGCGAACGATCACCGATGATACGCAGGCTGATGTTGTTGTCGTTGAGGCGCTTGGCCTCACGACGCAATGCCTTGAAGAATAGATCCATCAAGGCACTGACCTCATCGGCCGGGCGCTGCCAGTTCTCACTGGAGAACGCAAACAGGGTCAAGACCTCGACCCCCGACTCCGCACACACCTCGATGACCGCACGAACCGCATCGACACCCGCTTTATGCCCGGCGACACCCGGCATAAAGCGTTTTTTCGCCCAGCGATTATTACCATCCATGATGATCGCGACATGGCGCGGCACCGCGGTGGGCGCAATCTGCTTGGTCTTTTCCATGAAAACTCGACCCTTATACGGCCATCAGGTCTTTTTCTTTCTGCGCCAGATCCGCGTCGATTTTAGCCACGAACTTCTTGGTCAGATCATCGATTTCGCCAGTGGCGCGACGTTCTTCGTCTTCGCTGATCTCTTTTTCCTTGACCAGGTCCTTGAGCTGGCTGTTCGCATCACGACGGATGTTGCGCACGGCAACACGGGCGTCTTCTGCAACATCGCGAGCCTGCTTGGTGAAGCCCTTGCGGGTTTCTTCAGTCAGGGCCGGCATGGAGATCAGCAGCAACTCACCCAGGTTGGTCGGGTTGAGGTTCAGGCCGGCGCTACCGATTGCCTTGTCGACAGCACCCAGCATGTTGCGCTCGAAGGCAACGACTTGCAGGGTGCGCGCATCTTTGACGGTGATGTTGGCGACTTGCTTGATCGGCGTGTCGGAGCCGTAGTAAGGCACCATCACACCTTCCAGAATGCTTGGGTGCGCCTGGCCGGTACGGATACGGCCGAAGTTGTGCGCCAGCGATTCCACGGATTTCTGCATGCGCTCTTGAGCGTCTTTCTTGATTTCGTTGATCATTGTTGAACTTCCTCGATCAGGGTTCCTTCAGCGCCACCATGTACGATATTAAGCAGGGCGCCGGGTTTGTTCATGTTAAATACGCGCAGCGGCATCTTGTGATCGCGGCACAGGCAGATGGCCGTCAGATCCATCACACCCAGCTTGCGATCCAGCACTTCATCGTAGGTCAGATGATCGAACTTCTCGGCGTGCGGGTCTTTGAATGGATCTGCGGTGTACACACCATCGACCTTGGTTGCCTTGAGTACGACATCAGCGTCGATTTCGATTGCGCGCAGGCAGGCAGCCGAATCCGTAGTAAAGAACGGGTTACCAGTACCGGCCGCGAAAATCACGACTTCCTTGGAGTTCAGGTGACGCATGGCTTTGCGGCGATCGTAGTGATCGGTCACACCTACCATGGAAATGGCCGACATCACGATGGCGGAGATATTGGCACGTTCAAGCGCATCGCGCATGGCCAGAGCGTTCATCACAGTGGCCAGCATGCCCATGTGGTCGCCCGTTACCCGATCCATGCCGGCCGCGCTCAGCGCCGCACCGCGGAACAGGTTGCCACCGCCGATCACCAGACCGACCTGCACACCGATGCCGACCAGTTGGCCGACTTCCAGCGCCATGCGATCCAGGACTTTCGGATCGATCCCGAACTCTTCCGAGCCCATCAGGGCCTCGCCGCTAAGTTTGAGTAGAATGCGTTTATAGCGAGCCTGATAACCACTGCCCTGCTGAGCCATTGCGAATCTCTCCTGCGGCGTATTTTAAAAAATTCTTTGCGAGCTGTTTTCAGCTGGCGTTCACTCTAGCTTGGCGCTGCTTCAGCGCCATCGGAACATGGCTTTGTAAGCCAGTTCCAAAGGGAAACCAATAAAAATTGGCAGCCCATCTGAAAAGAGGCTGCGCGCGTGAGCGGGCAGCCTCTTCAGGGCGACAGTTAAAAAACCGTCTTATTGCTTGGCAGCAGCCAGTTGGGCAGCAACTTCTTCTGCGAAGTTGTCCACTGGCTTCTCGATGCCTTCGCCTACTTTGAAGTAGGTGAAGGAAACGATTTCAGCACCGGCTTTCTTGGCCAGCTCGCCAACCTTGATTTCAGGGTTCTTGACGAACGCCTGCTCAACCAGGCTTGCTTCGGCCAGGAACTTGCTGATACGGCCTTTGACCATGTTCTCAACAATGTTTTCTGGCTTGCCTTTGATTTTTTCTTCGTTCAGCTGCAGGAACACAGCCTTTTCACGCTCGATGGCTTCGGCGGAAACTTCCGAAGGCAGCAGGAACTCAGGGTTGCTGGCTGCTACGTGCATAGCGATGTCTTTGGCCAGGTCAACGTCGCCGCCTTTGAGTACAACGACAACACCGATCTTGTTACCGTGCAGGTAACCACCAACAACATCACCTTCAACGCGAACCAGGCGACGGATGTTGACGTTTTCGCCAACTTTGGCCACCAGGGCTTCACGAGCCGATTCCTGAGCGGCGATCAGCGGAGCTGCGTCGGTCAGTTTTTCGGCGAAGGCTTTTTCGACGCTGGCGGCAACGAAGTTCTTGAAATCGTCTTGCAGGGCCAGGAAGTCGGTCTGCGAGTTCACTTCCAGCAGCACGGCGGACTTGTCGTCAGCCTTGAGGGCGATAGCGCCTTCAGCGGCAACGTTGCCGGCTTTCTTGGCGGCCTTGATGGCGCCCGAAGCACGCATGTCATCAATGGCTTTTTCGATGTCGCCGCCAGCCTTGGTCAAGGCCTTTTTGCAGTCCATCATGCCTTCGCCAGTACGCTCGCGCAGTTCTTTGACCAACGCTGCAGTAATCTCTGCCATTTCAAAATTCCTCTTGGATAGGTTATCAACCATTCCACCCGATCGAACGGGCGTTCAATTCTTCCCGAACCACCCTTGTAAGCTGCTGCACGTTACAAATGCTGTAGCTGCGCCGCCGACAAGTGGTTTTCGAGGTGGCAAAAAGGGGGCCAAGCCCCCTTTTTGCTTACTGAGTCAACGCCAGGGCGTCAATTACTCAGCTGCAGCTGCCGGAGCTTCTTCAACGAAAACTTCGGTGCCGCCAGCAACGTTGTTGCGACCACGGATAACAGCGTCAGCCATCGAACCCATGTACAGCTGGATAGCGCGGATTGCGTCATCGTTGCCTGGGATGATGTAGTCAACGCCTTCCGGGCTGCTGTTGGTATCGACTACGCCGATAACCGGGATGCCCAGCTTGTTGGCTTCGGTGATCGCGATGCGCTCGTGATCAACGTCGATAACGAACAGAGCGTCTGGCAGACCGCCCATGTCCTTGATACCACCCAGGGAACGATCCAGCTTTTCCAGGTCACGGGAGCGCATCAGCGCTTCTTTCTTGGTCAGCTTGGCGAAAGTACCGTCTTCGGCTTGTACTTCAAGGTCACGCAGACGCTTGATGGAAGCACGGATGGTCTTGAAGTTGGTCAGCATGCCGCCCAACCAGCGGTGATCGACGTACGGCGAACCGCAACGTGCTGCTTCTTCAGCAACGATCTTGCCAGCGGAACGCTTGGTGCCGACGAACAGAATCTTGTTTTTGCCTTGGGCCAGACGCTCTACGAAAGTCAGAGCTTCGTTGAACATTGGCAGGGTTTTTTCAAGGTTGATGATGTGGATCTTGTTACGCGCGCCGAAAATGTATTTACCCATTTTCGGGTTCCAGTAACGGGTCTGGTGACCGAAGTGCACACCGGCCTTCAGCATATCGCGCATGTTGACTTGGGACATGATAGTTCCTTAATAAGTCGGGTTTGGCCTCCACGTATCCCAATGACCAACCAGCAGCATCAGCTGAAGGCACCCAGGTCATCGTGTCGACACGTGTGTGGATTTAGGCTTTTCGGGGCATCCCCGGAAAGCGGCGCATTTTATATCACAGGGCAGGGAAAAACGGAACCCGGATTCTGAAAACCTGGCGACCAGGGCACTCCTGCCCTTGGAATCCGCCCAGAATGCACCATTCTATAGAGAGAAGCGATGCACAGAGGCGCGGATTTGCGCTGATCGTCTGATAGAATCGCGTTTTTCAGGGCTGCGAAGATCGATCGCGCAACGCCCTTTTCGTAAAGAAAGCGCCATCGAGCGCAGAGAGAGCCTGTATGACCGTCACCCTCAAAACTCCCGAGGACATCGCAAAAATGCGCATCGCCGGCAAACTGGCCGCCGATGTGCTGGAAATGATTGCCGAACATGTCAAACCGGGCGTGACCACCGAAGAACTCGACCGCATCTGCCACGACTACATCGTCAACGAGCAGAAGGCCATTCCGGCCCCGCTCAATTACAAGGGCTTTCCTAAATCCATCTGCACCTCGATCAACCACGTGGTCTGCCACGGGATCCCGAACGAGAAGCCGCTGAAGGATGGCGACACCCTGAACATCGACGTCACCGTCATCAAGGACGGTTACCACGGCGATACCAGCCGCATGTTCCACGTCGGCACGGTGCCGGTCTGGGCCGAGCGCCTGTCCCAGGTGACTCAGGAATGCATGTACAAGGCCATCGAACTGGTCAAACCCGGCTGCCGCCTGGGCGATATTGGTGAAGTGATTCAGAAGCACGCTGAAAAGAACGGCTTCTCGGTGGTTCGCGAGTTCTGCGGCCACGGTATCGGCAAAGTGTTCCACGAAGAGCCGCAGATCCTGCACTACGGCCGCGCCGGCACCGGCATGGAACTGAAGGCCGGCATGACCTTCACCATCGAGCCGATGATCAATCAGGGTCGCGCCGACACCAAAGTGCTGGGCGACGGCTGGACCGCGATCACCAAGGACCGCAAGCTCTCGGCTCAGTGGGAACACACCCTGCTGGTGACCGAAACCGGCTACGAGATCTTCACCCTGCGCAGCGATGACACCATCCCCCGCGTCTCGGCCTGATCCCGTTACCGTACCCAGCCTATAGAAAGGAAAGCCAAACGATGCCGCAGGTGGACCCCGAACTCTTCGACCGCGGCCAGTTCCAGGCTGAACTGGCCCTGAAGGCAAGCCCTATCGCTGCTTTCAAGAAGGCCATCCGTCAGGCCCGCGAAGTGCTCGATGCACGTTTTCGCAGCGGCCGGGATATCCGTCGGTTGATCGAGGATCGCGCCTGGTTCGTCGATAACATCCTGCAAAAGGCCTGGGAACAGTTCGACTGGAGTGAAGACGCCGACATCGCGCTGGTCGCGGTCGGCGGCTACGGCCGTGGTGAATTGCACCCCTATTCCGATATCGACCTGTTGATTTTGCTCGACAGCGCCGACCACGAAGTTTTCCGTGATTCCATCGAGCGTTTTCTGACGCTGCTGTGGGACATTGGCCTGGAAGTGGGTCAGAGCGTTCGCTCAGTCGACGAATGCGCCGTCGAGGCCCGAGCCGACCTGACGGTGGTGACCAATCTCATGGAGAGCCGGACCATTACCGGCCCCGAACATCTGCGCCAGCGCATGCTTGACGTCACCAGCACCGCGCACATGTGGCCAAGCAAGGACTTCTTCCTGGCCAAGCGCGCCGAGCAGAAGGCCCGCCACCACAAATACAACGACACCGAATACAACCTGGAACCCAACGTCAAGGGTTCGCCCGGCGGCTTGCGTGATATCCAGACGATTCTATGGTTCGCCCGTCGCGAGTACGGCACCCTGAACCTGCGTGCCTTGGCCGGAGAAGGTTTCCTGGTCGAAAGCGAGAACGCCCTGCTTGCCTCTTCCCAGGAATTTCTGTGGAAGGTGCGTTACGCCCTGCACATGCTCGCCGGTCGCGCCGAAGACCGCCTGCTGTTCGACCACCAGCGCACCATCGCCGGTCTGTTGGGGTTTGAAGGTGACGACGCCAAGCAAGCCGTCGAAAACTTCATGCAGCAGTATTTCCGCGTGGTCATGAGCATTGCCCAGCTCAGCGACCTGATCATCCAGCACTTCGAGGAAGTCATCCTCGCGCCGGAGGATGAGGCGCCGCCGCAACCGATCAACTCGCGATTCCAGTTGCACGACGGCTACATCGAGGCGCGCAACGACAATGTGTTCCGCCGCACACCGTTCGCCATGCTGGAAATCTTCGTACTGATGGCGCAGCAGCCGGAAATCAAAGGCGTACGCGCCGACACCATTCGCCTGCTGCGTGAAAATCGTCATCTGATCGACGACGACTTCCGCAACGATATCCGCAACACCAGCCTGTTCATCGAGCTGTTCAAATGCAAGATCGGTATCCATCGCAACCTGCGCCGGATGAACCGCTACGGCATCCTCGGGCGTTATTTGCCGGAGTTCGGTTTCATCGTCGGGCAGATGCAACACGACCTGTTTCACATCTATACGGTCGATGCCCACACGCTGAACCTGATCAAACACCTGCGCAAGTTGCAGTACACCCAGGTATCGGAAAAATTTCCGCTGGCCGCCAAGCTCATGGCCAAGCTGCCCAAGCCGGAGCTGATCTACATGGCCGGGCTGTACCACGACATTGGCAAGGGCCGGCATGGTGATCATTCGGACATCGGTGCCGTGGACGCCGAGGCCTTTTGCCAGCGCCACCAGTTGCCGCTGTGGGACAGCCGCCTGATCGTCTGGCTGGTCCAGAACCACTTGATGATGTCGACCACCGCCCAGCGCAAGGACTTGTCCGACCCGCAGGTGATCCACGATTTCGCGCAGACCGTCGGCGATGAAACCCGCCTCGACTACCTGTACGTGCTGACCGTCGCCGACATCAATGCCACCAACCCGACGCTGTGGAACTCCTGGCGCGCCAGCCTGTTGCGCCAGCTCTACACCGAGACCAAGCGTGCGCTGCGTCGCGGCCTGGAGAACCCGGTGGATCGCGAAGAGCAGATTCGCCAGACCCAGAGCGCCGCCCTGGACATTCTGGTACGCGGCGGTACCGATCCGGATGACGTCGAGCAGTTGTGGGCACAATTGGGCGATGACTATTTCCTGCGTCACACCGCCGGCGATGTCGCCTGGCACAGCGATGCGATCCTCCAGCAGCCGGCAGATGGCGGGCCGTTGGTGCTGATCAAGGAAACCACCCAGCGGGAATTCGAGGGCGGTACGCAGATCTTCATCTATGCACCGGACCAGCACGACTTCTTTGCCGTGACCGTGGCCGCAATGGACCAGCTCAACCTGAACATCCATGACGCCCGGGTCATCACCTCCAGCAGCCAGTTCACCCTCGACACCTACATCGTGCTCGACACCGACGGCGACTCGATCGGCGACAACCCGGCTCGGGTCAAGCAGATCCGCGACGGCTTGACCGAAGCCCTGCGCAATCCGGATAACTACCCGACCATCATCCAGCGTCGGGTGCCGCGCCAGCTCAAGCATTTCGCCTTTGCCCCACAAGTCACGATCCACAACGATGCGCAGCGCCCGGTCACCGTGCTGGAACTGACCGCACCTGATCGTCCCGGCTTGTTGGCACGCATCGGCACGATTTTCCTGGAGTTCGACCTGTCGCTGCAGAACGCCAAGATCGCCACCCTCGGCGAGCGCGTGGAAGACGTGTTTTTCATCACCGACGCCAACAACCATCCGCTGTCCGACCCGCTGCTGTGCAGCCGGTTGCAGGATGCGATCGTCGAGCAGTTGAGCGTCAATCAGGAACCCGATATCAAACTGTCGCGCATCAGCATCTGACTTAACAACGGCCCGCCCCTCTGTAGGAGCGAGCCTGCTCGCGATGGACCCGAGGACGCCACGGGGTGTCAGCCTCCCAGTGTCATCGTTGACGACCATCGCGAGCAGGCTCGCTCCTACAGGGATCAGCGCCGCCCCAACACCGAACGAGATTTATCGATGAACAACGCTCTGTCCCAGCTCCAGCCCTACCCGTTCGAGAAACTCCGCGCCCTGCTTGGCAGCGTCACACCCAACCCCGACAAACGCCCTATCGCGCTGTCGATCGGCGAACCGAAGCACCGTTCGCCAAGCTTCGTTGCCGAAGCCCTGGCCAGCAATCTGGAAAAAATGGCGGTATACCCGACCACCCTCGGTGTGCCGGAGCTGCGTGAAGCCATCGCCGCCTGGTGCGAGCGGCGTTTCGGCGTGCCCGACGGCTGGATCGATCCGGCGCGCAACGTGCTGCCCGTCAACGGCACTCGCGAAGCGCTGTTCGCATTCACCCAGACCGTGGTCAACCGTGGCGATGACGCGCTGGTCGTCAGTCCGAACCCGTTCTACCAGATCTACGAAGGCGCAGCGTTCCTCGCCGGGGCCAAGCCGCATTACCTGCCATGCCTGGACGAGAATGGCTTCAATCCGGACTTCGAGGCTGTGTCGCCAGACATCTGGAAACGCTGCCAGATCCTGTTCCTGTGCTCGCCAGGCAATCCGACTGGTGCATTGATCCCGGTCGACACGCTGAAGAAGCTGATCGCCCTGGCCGACCAATACGACTTCGTGATCGCCGCCGACGAGTGCTACAGCGAACTGTACTTCGACGAACAAACCCCTCCGCCGGGCCTGCTCAGCGCCTGCGTGGAACTGGGTCGCAAGGACTTCAAGCGTTGCGTGGTGTTCCACAGCCTGTCCAAGCGTTCCAACTTGCCTGGTTTGCGTTCGGGCTTCGTCGCAGGTGACGCCGACATTCTCAAAGGCTTCCTGCTCTATCGCACCTATCACGGCTGCGCGATGCCGGTGCAAACGCAACTGGCCAGCGTTGCCGCATGGAACGACGAAGTGCATGTGCGCGCCAACCGTGCGCTGTATCGCGAGAAATATGATGCGGTGTTGGAGATTTTAAGCCCGGTCATGGATGTGCAGCGCCCGGACGGTGGTTTTTACTTGTGGCCGAACGTCGAGGGTGATGACGAAGCGTTCTGTCGTGATTTGTTCGCGCAGGAACATGTAACGGTGGTGCCAGGTTCTTATCTGTCCCGTGAAGTCGATGGCGCCAATCCGGGTGCGGGGCGTGTGCGCCTGGCATTGGTTGCACCGTTGGCGGAGTGTGTCGAAGCGGCAGAACGGATTCGAGCGTTCATCATTCGCCATCGCCTGTAAAGTCAACGGCCCGAACAGCGCAATGCTGTCCGGGCCGCAGACAAACCCGAGCCCGGCCGACGCGAAACCGTCCGGTCATGGCATAATCCGTCACCTTTTTTCTCCAGCACCTGTAAAGGGGGCAATTCCTTGACCGTTTCAAGTAAAACGTTGCACCTTTTCGGCATCAAAGCCTGCGACACCATGAAAAAGGCGCGCACCTGGCTCGATGAACACGCTGTCAGCTATGACTTTCATGATTACAAGGCGCTCGGAATCGACCGGGAACACCTGACCCAATGGTGCAACGAGCACGGCTGGGAAGTGGTGTTGAACCGCGCAGGCACGACCTTTCGCAAGCTCGACGACGAACGCAAAGCCGATCTCGACCAGTCGAAAGCCATTGAACTGATGCTCGCACAACCTTCGATGATCAAGCGCCCGGTGCTCGATCTCGGTGACCGAACCCTGATTGGCTTCAAGCCAGATATCTACGCGGCCGCGCTCAAGTAAGCAGCCCGTTTCAATTTGTTAGAGGTATCAACATGTCCACTACCCTGTTCAGCCTGGCCTTTGGTGTCGGCACTCAAAACCGTGAAGGCGCATGGCTGGAAGTGTTCTACGCGCAGCCGTTGCTCAACCCGTCGGCCGAACTGGTCGCCGCCATCGCGCCGATCCTGGGCTACAGCGAAGGCAATCAGGCCATCGCATTCACCACGGCTCAGGCCTCGCAACTGGCCGAAGCCGTCAAAGGCGTCGACGCTGCCCAGGCTGCCCTGCTGACCCGTCTGGCCGAGAGCCACAAGCCACTGGTCGCCACCTTGCTGGCTGAAGACGCGCAACTGTCTTCGACCCCTGAGGCGTACCTCAAGCTGCACTTGCTGTCCCATCGTCTGGTCAAGCCGCACGGCCTGAACCTGGCTGGCATCTTCCCGTTGCTGCCGAACGTGGCCTGGACCAGCCAGGGCGCGATCGACCTGGGCGAACTGGCCGAACACCAACTGGAAGCGCGCCTGCGTGGCGAGCTGCTGGAAGTGTTCTCGGTGGACAAGTTCCCGAAAATGACCGACTACGTGGTACCGGCCGGCGTGCGCATCGCTGACGCGGCGCGTCTGCGTCTGGGTGCCTACGTGGGCGAAGGCACCACCGTGATGCACGAAGGCTTCATCAACTTCAACGCTGGCACCGAAGGCCCGGGCATGATCGAAGGTCGCGTCTCGGCTGGCGTGTTCGTCGGCAAGGGTTCGGACCTGGGCGGCGGTTGCTCGACCATGGGCACCCTGTCGGGCGGCGGCAACATCGTGATCAAGGTCGGTGAAGGCTGCCTGATCGGCGCCAACGCCGGTATCGGCATTCCATTGGGTGACCGCAATACCGTTGAGTCCGGCCTGTATGTGACCGCTGGTACCAAAGTGGCGCTGCTGGACGAGAAAAACCAACTGGTCAAAGTGGTGAAGGCTCGTGAACTGGCCGGCCAGGCCGACCTGCTGTTCCGTCGCAATTCGGAAACCGGCGCTGTGGAATGCAAAACCCACAAATCGGCTATCGAACTGAACGAAGCGCTGCACGCTCACAACTAAGCAGCGCATCATCGCCCCTCTGTAGGAGCATGGCTTGCCCGCGATGCTTTTGGCGGTCCAAAGGCCCCATCGCGAGCAAGCTTTGCTCCCACAGTAGTGCGGTGTAACCCCGCCCATGTTCACCAGGGCCCGATAACATGCTGATTCCCTCTCCCTGGCGCGCCGATTTTCCAGCCATCGCCGCCCTGCAACGGCAAGGCCAGACTTATCTGGACAACGCCGCCACCACGCAAAAACCTCAAGCCCTGCTGGATGCCCTGGCGCATTACTATGCCAACGGCGCAGCCAACGTGCATCGGGCACAACATTTGCCCGGCGCCCACGCCACCCAGGCGTTCGAGGACAGCCGCCGCAAAGTCGCGCAATGGCTCAATGCCGCCGACAGCGGGCAGATCATCTTTACCCATGGCGCGACGTCCGCGCTGAATCTGCTGGCTTATGGCCTGGAGCATCTATTCCATCCGGGCGACGAGATTGTCATCAGCGCCCTGGAGCATCACGCCAACCTGCTGCCGTGGCAGCAACTGGCGCACCGCCGTGAGCTGAAACTGGTGGTCCTGCCACTGGATGCCGACGGTGTGATCGATCTTGAAGCCGCCACCGGCTTGATCGGTCCGCGCACGCGTCTGTTGGCCGTCAGCCAATTGTCCAACGTGATCGGCGCCTGGCAGCCTTTGCCTGCGCTGCTGGCAATGGCCAAGGCGCACAACGCCTTGACCGTGGTCGACGGCGCGCAAGGCGTGGTCCATGGTCGCCATGATGTGCAGGCGCTGGGTTGCGACTTTTATGTGTTTTCCAGCCACAAGCTCTACGGCCCCGATGGCCTCGGTGCGTTGTTCGGTCGCAATGAAGCGTTGCAACGACTGCGCCCCTGGCAGTTCGGCGGCGAGATGGTACTGGACGCCAACTACCACGACGCACGCTTTCGCCCGGCGCCATTGGGATTCGAGGCCGGGACACCACCGATCGCCAGTGTGATCGGTCTTGGGGCGACACTGGACTATCTCGCCGCTCTCGATCAGGACGCGGTGTCCGCCCATGAAGCGGCGCTGCACGACTATCTGCTCAAAGGCCTTGCTGCACGCAATGGCGTCCACTTGCTGGGCAAGCCACAGTTGGCACTGGTCAGTTTTACTGTCGAAGGTGTGCATAACTCTGACTTGGCGCACTTGCTGACCGAACAAGGGATCGCGGTGCGCGCCGGTCATCACTGCGCCATGCCGTTGCTCAAGAGCTTCCATCTGGCCGGGGCGATTCGGGTGTCGTTGGCGTTGTATAACGATTCCGAAGATCTGGAGCGGTTCTTTGAAGCACTGGATCAAGCGCTGGAGCTGTTGCGATGAACCTGCCTGCCGATGCCGTGACGGCACTCGAAACCTTTCAAAACGCGGCCGGCTGGGAACAGCGGGCGCGCCTGCTGATGCAGTGGGGCGAACGCCTGCCCGCGTTGAGCGATGCGCAAATGTGTGATGCCAACCGTGTGCACGGCTGTGAAAGCCAAGTGTGGCTGGTGGGTGAATTACGCGACGAGCACTGGCAATTCAGCGCCAACAGCGATGCGCGATTGATTCGTGGATTGGTGGCGTTGTTGTTGGCGCGGGTTAACGGGTTGTCGGCGCTTGAGCTGCAGCAGGTGGATTTGCACGACTGGTTCAATCAATTGGGGCTGGGTCGACAGTTGTCGCAGTCGCGCAGTAATGGCTTGAATGCCGTACTGCAACGGATGAATGAGTTGGCTGGTTAATCGCTATCGCTGGCAAGCCAGCTCCCACAGGGTTCTATGCCGCTCACAGATCAAGTGAACTCACTGAAATACCTGTGGGAGCTGGCTTGCCAGCGATGGGGCCATCGGCCACGCCGATCAAACTTCAGGCTTGACCCGATCCGCCGGCCGCCGCACACCCGCCACAATCTTGTCCACAGCCTTGGTCGCCGCGACCATGCCGAATGTCGCCGTCACCATCATCACGGCGCCAAAACCACCGGCGCAGTCGAGCTTCACACCCTCACCGACAAAACTCTTCTGCAAACAAATACTGCCGTCCGGTTTCGGGTAGCGCAGTTGCTCGGTGGAAAACACGCACGGCACGCTGTAGTGGCGGGTTACGGTGCGGGAGAAGCCGTAGTCACGGCGCAAGGTGGAACGGACTTTCGAGGCCAGCGGATCATTGAAGGTGCGGTTGAGGTCGCAGACCTGGATCAGCGTCGGATCGATCTGCCCGCCAGCACCGCCGGTGGTGATGATCTGGATTTTGCGGCGTTTGCACCAAGCGATCAGCGCTGCCTTGGCGTTGACGCTGTCGATGCAATCGATCACGCAGTCGATGTTCGGCGTGATGTATTCAGCCATGGTGTCACGGGTAACGAAGTCAGGCACTGCATGCACCGTGCAATCCGGGTTGATCCCGCGCAGGCGCTCGGCCATCACCTCGACCTTGGGTTTGCCGACAGTGCTGTCCAGTGCATGCAACTGACGGTTGGCATTGCTGACGCAGACGTCGTCGAGGTCGAACAACGATATTTCGCCTACACCACACCGGGCCATGGCTTCCGCCGCCCAGGAACCGACGCCGCCGACGCCGACAATCGCCACATGGGCGGCTTTCAAGCGTTCAAGGCCTTCGATGCCATACAAACGGGCGATGCCAGCAAACCGCGGATCTTCTGTACTCATGACCATTACCCTAAAAACCGGCGCGCATTATAGGGCCACCGACGGTCAAGAGCATCATTACGCTATGAACGGACATCTTCCGGAAAAACTACATCGAACGAAGATTTACCTGACGCGCTCTAACCAAAGAACTTAAACCGACTTGGATTGCCCAACGTCTGGCATTTCCCTGTCCGGTGTACGTTCAGTGAACCGCCAGTGTAGGATGCGCGCCCTTCTACGGCCGCCGACCGTTTATTTGTTCCACAGTCTTTGGAACCCGAAATAGCTATGTCATCGCGTAAATTTGGACTCAACCTGGTGGTGGTACTCGCCATCGCCGCCTTGTTTACCGGCTTCTGGGCGCTGATCAATCGCCCGGTGACCGCTCCCAACTGGCCTGAACAGATCTCCGGCTTCTCGTATTCGCCGTTTCAGCAAGGCCAATTCCCACAGAAAGAGCAGTACCCGACCGACGATCAAATGCGTCGCGACCTGGAGATCATGAGCAAGTTGACGGACAACATCCGTACTTACTCGGTCGACGGTACGCTGGAGAACATCCCCAAACTGGCGGAAGAGTTCGGCCTGCGGGTAACCCTGGGGATCTGGATCAGTCCGGACCAGGAACGCAACGAACGGGAAATCACCCGCGCCATCGAAATCGCCAACTCCTCGCGCAGTGTGGTTCGCGTGGTGGTCGGCAACGAGGCGATCTTCCGCAAGGAAATCACCGCAGCAGAACTGAGCGTGATCCTCGATCGCGTCCGTGCTGCCGTGAAAGTGCCGGTGACCACCTCCGAGCAGTGGCACGTGTGGGAAGAACACCCGGAACTGGCCAAGCACGTTGACCTGATCGCCGCTCACGTCCTGCCTTATTGGGAATTCATCCCGATGGACAAGGCCGGGCAGTTCGTCCTCGACCGTGCCCGCGACCTGAAAAAGATGTTCCCGAAAAAACCGTTGCTGCTGTCCGAAGTCGGCTGGCCGAGCAACGGCCGCATGCGCGGCGGTGCCGATGCGTCGCCGGCGGATCAGGCGATCTACCTGCGCACACTGGTCAACAAACTCAACCGCCAGGGTTTCAACTACTTCGTCATCGAAGCGTTTGACCAACCATGGAAAGCCAGTGACGAAGGCTCGGTGGGCGCTTATTGGGGCGTGTTCAACGCTGCGCGCCAGCAGAAATTCAACTTCGAAGGCCCGGTGGTCGCGATCCCGCAATGGCGCGTACTGGCCATCGGTTCGGTCGTCCTGGCCCTGCTGTCGCTTACCTTGCTGATGATCGACGGCTCGGCCCTGCGCCAGCGTGGCCGTACCTTCTTGACCTTTATCGCGTTCCTTTGCGGTTCGGTACTGGTGTGGATCGGCTATGACTACAGCCAGCAATACAGCACCTGGTTCAGCCTGACGGTCGGCTTTTTGCTCGCCCTTGGCGCGCTCGGGGTGTTTATCGTGCTGCTGACCGAGGCTCACGAGCTGGCTGAAGCGGTGTGGATTCACAAACGGCGCCGGGAATTCCTGCCGGTGGTGGGTGATTCCAGTTACCGGCCAAAAGTCTCGATCCACGTGCCCTGCTACAACGAGCCGCCGGAGATGGTCAAACAGACCCTCAACGCCCTGGCCAATCTCGATTATCCGGACTTCGAAGTCCTGATCATCGATAACAACACCAAGGACCCGGCGGTCTGGGAACCGGTGCGCGATTATTGCGAGACCCTCGGCCCGCGCTTCAAGTTCTTCCACGTCGCGCCTCTGGCCGGTTTCAAGGGCGGCGCGTTGAATTACCTGATTCCGCACACGGCCAAGGATGCCGAAGTGATCGCGGTCATCGACTCCGATTACTGCGTGCACCCGAACTGGCTCAAGCACATGGTGCCGCACTTCGCCGATCCGAAGATCGCCGTGGTGCAGTCGCCGCAGGACTACCGCGACCAGAACGAAAGCACTTTCAAGAAGCTTTGCTACGCGGAATACAAAGGCTTCTTCCACATCGGCATGGTCACCCGCAACGACCGTGACGCGATCATCCAGCACGGCACCATGACCATGACGCGGCGCTCGGTGCTCGAAGAACTGGGCTGGGCCGACTGGTGCATCTGTGAAGACGCCGAACTGGGTCTGCGCGTGTTCGAAAAAGGCCTGTCGGCGGCGTATTACCACGACAGCTACGGCAAAGGCCTGATGCCCGATACCTTCATCGACTTCAAGAAACAGCGGTTCCGCTGGGCCTACGGTGCGATTCAGATCATCAAGCGTCACACCGCCAGCCTGCTGCGCGGCAAGGACACTGAGCTGACCCGCGGTCAGCGCTACCACTTCCTCGCGGGCTGGTTGCCGTGGGTGGCGGACGGCATGAACATTTTCTTCACCGTTGGCGCGTTGTTGTGGTCGGCGGCGATGATCATCGTGCCGCAACGGGTCGATCCACCGCTGCTGATTTTCGCGATCCCGCCATTGGCGCTGTTCGTATTCAAGGTCGGCAAGATCATCTTCCTTTACCGTCGCGCCGTTGGCGTGAACCTCAAGGATGCGTTCTGCGCGGCGCTGGCCGGGCTGGCGTTGTCGCACACCATCGCCAAAGCGGTGTTGTACGGTTTCTTCACCAGCAGCATTCCGTTCTTCCGCACCCCGAAAAATGCCGACAACCACGGGCTCTGGGTGGCGATTTCGGAAGCCCGGGAAGAGGTGTTCATCATGCTGCTGCTGTGGGGCGCTGCCTTGGGGATCTTCCTGGTCAATGGCATGCCGAGCAACGACATGCGCTTCTGGGTGGCCATGTTGCTTGTGCAATCGCTGCCGTATCTGGCGGCGTTGATCATGGCGTTCCTGTCGTCCTTGCCTAAACCGGCGCCAGAGACGCAAACGGCACCTGCCGTCTAAATCTTTGCGGATGCACTAAACGGCGGCCAATGGTCGCCGTTTTGCTTTAAGATAACCGCCATTTTGCGGGGCCAGCCCCTACGCCCTGTAGGAGCAAAGCTTGCTCGCGATGGGCGCGACTCGGTGTTACAGAAAAACCTGATCACCGTTCATCGCGAGCAAGCTTTGCTCCTACACATTTACAGCTTTCGGAGTTTTCCATGACGGCCCACGCCGACCTTTCGCCGACCCTTCAACTCGCCATCGACCTGATTCGCCGTCCGTCCGTGACGCCGGTCGACGCCGATTGCCAGAAGCAGATGATGCAGCGCCTGGGCGATGCCGGTTTTGCACTCGAACCGATGCGCATCGAAGATGTGGATAACTTCTGGGCCACCCACGGCAAACACGATGGCCCGGTGCTGTGCTTCGCCGGTCACACCGACGTGGTCCCGACCGGTCCGGTGACCGCGTGGCAGATCGATCCGTTCAACGCGGTGATCGACGAACACGGCATGCTCTGTGGCCGCGGCGCGGCGGACATGAAAGGCAGCCTGGCGTCGATGACCGTGGCGGCCGAACGTTTCGTCGCCGACTACCCGGATCACAAGGGCAAAGTTGCGTTCCTGATCACCAGCGACGAAGAAGGCCCGGCACACCACGGCACCAAGGCAGTGGTAGAGCGCCTGGCGGCGCGCAAGGAGCGCCTGGACTGGTGCATCGTCGGCGAACCGTCGAGCACCGCCCTGGTGGGTGACGTGGTCAAGAACGGCCGTCGTGGCTCCCTCGGCGCCAAGCTGACAGTGCGCGGCGTCCAGGGTCACGTGGCCTATCCGCACCTGGCGAAGAACCCGATCCACCTCGCCGCCCCGGCGCTGGCCGAGCTGGCCGCCGAGCACTGGGACCACGGCAACGATTTCTTCCCGCCGACCAGTTTCCAGATTTCCAACGTCAACTCCGGCACCGGCGCGACCAACGTGATTCCAGGTGATCTGGTGGCGGTGTTCAACTTCCGCTTCTCCACCGAGTCCACCGTCGAAGGCCTGCAAAAGCGCGTCGCCGACATCCTCGACAAGCATGGCCTGGACTGGCACATCGACTGGGCGCTGTCGGGTCTGCCGTTCCTCACCGAACCCGGCGCGCTGCTGGACGCGGTGTCGTCGAGCATCAAGGACATCACTGGCCGTGAAACCAAGGCTTCCACCAGCGGTGGCACTTCCGACGGGCGTTTTATCGCGACCATGGGTACGCAAGTGGTTGAGTTGGGGCCGGTCAACGCGACCATCCACCAGGTCAATGAACGCGTTTTGGCGGCCGACCTCGATGTGTTGACCGAAATCTATTACCAGACCCTGATCAAGTTGCTCGCCTGATGCTTGCTTGCCCCATCTGCAGTGAACCGCTGAACGCGGTGGACAATGGCGTGGCCTGCCCCGCCGGGCATCGTTTCGATCGTGCGCGTCAGGGTTACCTGAACCTGTTGCCGGTGCAGCACAAGAACAGCCGCGACCCTGGGGATAACCAGGCCATGGTCGAAGCGCGCCGCGACTTCCTGAACGCCGGGCATTACGCGCCGGTGGCCAGGCGCCTGGCGGAATTGGCGGCGGGCTATGCGCCGCAGCGCTGGCTCGACATCGGCTGTGGCGAGGGATACTACACCGCGCAAATCGCCGAAGCCTTGCCGGGTGCCGATGGCTACGCCCTGGATATTTCCCGGGAGGCCGTCAAACGCGCCTGCAAACGCAATCCGAAACTGACCTGGTTGATCGCCAGCATGGCGCGAGTGCCATTGGCTTCCGGTAGCTGCCAGTTCCTGGCCAGCGTGTTCAGCCCGCTGGACTGGGAAGAAGCCAAACGCTTGCTCAGCCCCGGCGGCGGCCTGATGAAAGTCGGCCCGACCAGCGGCCACCTGATGGAATTGCGCGAGCGGCTGTACGACGAAGTCCGCGAATACATTGACGACAAGCATCTGGACCTGGTGCCGCAAGGCATGGCGCTGGCACACAGTGAGACGCTGACGTTCAAACTGACCCTGGACAAGCCGCAGGACCGCGCCAACCTGCTGGCGATGACGCCTCACGGCTGGCGTGCCAGTGCCGAGCGTCGCACGGCGGTCATCGAACAGGCCGAGCCGTTCGAGACCACCGTATCGATGCGCTACGATTATTTCGTTCTTCAATAACTTTTGGTTCCGGGCGAGTGCCCGGGGCCGGCTAAATCCGCGAATGGATTTTTCAGACCCGCAGTGAGGACATCCATGCGCCAACCCGATATAGAGATTTACCTGAAAGACGCCGACGTCGATCACAAAGCCATTTCGGCCTGGCTCACAGCGGCATTGGGCCCGTGTACCGGCTGGGTCCAGAAAGGCCAGACCTACAAGTGCAAGGCCGGCAACGTGCCAGTGACCTGGCTGCCGAAAGCCGTTGGCAAGTGGAACAGCCTGTACCTGGAAAGCGACCAGACCCCATGGGACGACGACATCGCCTGCGCCCGCGCCGCATTTGCCGCACTGAACGTCGAAGTGCGTTGCGCGCCGGGGACTTGGGTCGAGGAAGAAGGTGAGGAAACGGCGGATCGCTGGATTCGCATCAGCGCCGATGGTGAAGAAGAGATCACCTGGAAAACCGCCTGATTCCGCCCCCGCATGATCGTTCCCACGCTCTGCGTGGGAATGCAGCCCGGGACGCTCCGCGTCCCAAAGCGGACGCAGAGCGTCCGTTGAGGCATTCCCACGCAGAGCGTGGGAACGATCATCACAGGCCTACAACATCCTCAGCCTGCAACCCCTTCTGCCCTTCCACCACCGCGTACTCGACCTGCTGGCCTTCAGTCAGCGAGCGGTGGCCTTCACCGCGAATCGCACGGTAATGCACGAACACGTCCACCCCGTCTTCGCGCTGAATAAAGCCGTAACCCTTGGCGTCGTTGAACCACTTCACGTTGCCGGTTTCGCGCGTTGCCATGTCAGTACCCCCTTTGTTTTTATTTTGAGCGGCCGAGTATATGACAGACACAAAAACTCTCAACTACAGAATGGTTGACTGCTTTTTTGCCGATTTTCGACGAATCCGGCACACTACGGCCCTCCCGAGCAATTGCTTGGTTTTACTCACTCACGCAGAAGCCGTATGACCCGTTCCCCGTTCCGCCGTCTTGTGTTTGGC
>NZ_RCOB01000055.1:28354-33059 GCF_004307665.1 Pseudomonas sp. Sample_16 | reverse complement strand
CTGCCGAACAGCAAAGCGCCGTGGCCGAAGAGATCAGCCGCAGCATCATCAACGTGCGCGACGTCTCCGAACAAACCGCTGCGGCCAGCGATGAAACCGCCGCCTCCAGTGTTGAACTGGCACGATTGGGCAATCAATTGCAGGCGATGGTGAGCCACTTCCGCGTTTGACGCCGGGTCAGCGCTGAATCAAAGATCCATTCGCGAGCAAGCTCGCTCCCACAGGTTCAGTGAGCAACCTGTGGGAGCGAGCTTGCTCGCGATGGGGATCTATCTGTCACTGAACATTTTCAAACACTGATCGCATTGGTAAACACCAACCGATTGCCAAACGGATCGGTCACGGTCATGTCCTGGCTGCCCCAGGGCATGGCCTGGATGTGAGGGCGGGCGAAGGTGTATTCCTTGGCCAGCAGTTGTTGCTGGAAGGTTTCCAGTTCATCGGTTTCGATGCGCAGGGCCGAGCCCGGTGTCGCGTCGCCGTGGTGTTCGGACAGGTGCAATACGCATTCGCCGCGGGAGACTTGCAGGTACAGCGGGAAGTTGGCTTCAAAGCGGTGTTGCCAGTCGATCTTGAATCCGAGGAAGTCGACGTAGAACTCAACTGCCTTGATTTCATCGAAGATCCGCAGGATCGGGGTGGTTTTGCCGAAGCTCATCGAGTTGCTCCCAGACAGAAATAGCCCACAGTGTAGCCGGGCTGTACGTCAGCAATTCGGCTTGTTGAAGGCATTCTTTAATCTCAATGTGCCATCACTGTGACGCACTGCTCGAATTGCCTTTAAAACCCGTCGCGCAAGTCTCCTTCACGTGCCAAAAACCGCCCCTCCCGACGCCCGTTCGCCTGGCCGTCCCGGTAACTCAGAACACCATTGATCCACACCCCTTCAATGCCTTCGGCTGCGCGTTGCGGATCATTGAAATCTGCCACATCGCGAATGGTCGCCGGGTCGAACAGCACCAGGTCCGCCCAGTGGCCCTGACGAATCTCGCCGCGCGCCTTCAGGCCGAATCGCGCCGCCGACAGCCCGGTCATTTTGTGCACGGCAGTGTGCAGCGGGAACAGGCCTACGTCGCGACTGAAATGGCCGAGCACCCGCGGGAACGCTCCCCACAAACGAGGATGCGGGAACGGGTCTTCCGGCAAGCCGTCGGAGCCGACCATCGACAGCGGATGGGCGAGAATTCTGCGCACGTCGGCCTCGTCCATTCCGTAATACACCGCACCTGCCGGTTGCAGTTGGCGGGCGGCATCGTGCAACGACAGGTTCCATTGCGCGGCGATGTCGATCAAGTCCCGCCCGCCCATTTCCGGATGAGGCGTCGACCAGGTAATGGTGATGCGATGGGCATCGGTAACTTGCTTGAGATCCAGCGTCGAAGAGCTCGCGGCATAGGGATAGCAATCGCAACCCACTGGATGGGTTTTGGCGGCCTGTTCGAGTGACGCCAACAGTTGCGGACTGCGACCCCAATTACCCGCCCCTGCACATTTGAGATGGGAAATGATCACCGGCGATTTCGCGTGGCGGCCGATTTGGAACGCCTCATCCATGGCTTCCAGCACCGGTTCGAACTCGCTGCGCAAATGGGTGGTGTAGACCGCACCGAACGCCGTCAGCTCTTCGGTCAATTGCATGACTTCGTCGGTGGAAGCCGAGAAGGCGCTGGCGTAGGCCAGGCCGGTGGACAAACCCAACGCACCAGCTTGCAGGCTCTCGCGAAGCTGCTCGCGCATCGCGGCGATTTCTTCGGGCGTTGCCGTGCGAAACAGGTCATCAAGGTGATTGCTGCGCAACGCGGTATGCCCGACCAATGCCGCGACGTTCAACGTGGTGTTCGCCGCTTCGACCGCCGCGCGGTAGTCGCGGAATGTGGGATAGACAAACGCAGCCGCGCTGCCGAGCAGGTTCATCGGGTCCGGTGGATCAGCGCGCAAACTCACCGGCGAGGCGCTGATCCCGCAGTTGCCGACGATCACCGTGGTCACGCCCTGGCTGAGCTTGGGCAACATCTGCGGTTGGCGGATCACCACCGTGTCATCGTGGGTATGCACGTCAATGAAACCCGGCGCCAGCACCTTTGCCGCCGCGTCGATCTCTTCACGGGCGCGGGCGTCATGCAAGTCGCCGATGCGCTCGATGCGCCCGTTCAGGATCGCCACGTCAGCCGGGTAACCGGGGCTGTTGCTGCCGTCGATGACCAGGGCATTGCGGATCAGCGTGTCGTACATCATGTCAGTCTCCCAGCGGCAGGTGATCGTCGCCGCCGCGGTAATCGTCCAGGGCGAGTTTGATCCGCCGCAGACGTTCTTGATTGTCTTGAGGGTTGGCCAGTGCGAGTTCGGTGGCAAGCACATCAATGGCCAGCAGCATGCCGTAGCGTGCCGCCGTGGGCTTATAGATGAATGAAGTTTCGGCGCTTTGCAGCGGCAGGACGATGTCCGCCAATTGTGCCAACGGCGAATCGCTGCGGGTGATGGCCAGGATGCGAGCGCCGTAGTTGCGTGCCAGTTCTACCGTTTCTACCAGCTCCGGGGTGATCCCCGTCAGAGAGCAGACGATAAGCACATGGTCGGGGCTCAGGCTGGCCGCGGTGACGCGCATCATCACCGCGTCGTGGCACACCGCAATCGGGTAACCGAGGCGCACCAGGCGCACTTGCAGTTCATCGCTGCACAAGGTCGAGCAGCCGCCCATGCCGAACGCGTGAATCATCCGCGCCTTGCCCAGCAGTTTGACGGCATCGGTAAAACGCGACTCGTCAAAGGCTGCCAGGTGCTGGCGCAAGGTCGATTCGATATCACCGACGATCTGTCCGTAAAACGCCGACTGATCCGGTGTGCCCGCCGGGGCGAGAAACCGGCTGCCGACGCCGTTGGCCTGGGCCAGTTGCAAGCGCAGGTCACGCAGGTCCTTGCAGCCGACCGTGCGGGCAAACCGCGACAAGGTGGCGGTGCTCACCTCCGCCCGCTGCGCCAGCTCATCGAGACTGGCGGACGCGGCGAACCCTACGTCGTCGAGCATCAGCCGGGCGATGCGGCCTTCGCCGGCACTGAAGGAGTCCTGACGGGCGCGGATCTGGTAGAGGATGTCCATGACGGGCGACTCCGGTTAAATCAGGTAAGAAAGGCCAACGGTCAGACCAAAAGCGACGAGCGAGATCAATGTCTCAAGCACGGTCCAGGTCTTGAAGGTCTGGGTGACGGTCATGTTGAAGTATTCCTTGATCAACCAGAAGCCACCGTCGTTGACGTGGGAAAAAATCACCGAACCCGCGCCGGTGGCCAGCACCAGCAACTCCGGATGCGGATAACCCAGGCCGATAGCCACCGGCGCCACCACGCCCGAGGCAGTGGTCATGGCCACGGTGGCGGAGCCGGTGGCGATGCGCATCAATGCGGCGAACAACCAGCCCATCAACAGCGGGGACAAATGGAATTCATGGGCCAGGCCGACGATCTGGTCGGTGACGCCGGCGTCCACCAGAATCCGGTTCAGGCCGCCACCGGCACCCACCAGCAGGGTAATGCTGGCGGTCGGCGCCAAACATTCGTTGGTGAACTTGAGGATCGATTCGCGGTTGAACCCTTGGGCCAGACCGAGGGTCCAGAAGCTCAACAAAGTCGCCAGCAACAGCGCGATCACCGAGTTGCCGATGAACAGCAGGAACTGGTTGAAACCCGTACCCGGCGTGGAAATCAGGTTGGCCCAGCCGCCGATCAGCATCAACACCACCGGCAACAGAATGGTCGCCATGGTGACGCCGAAACCCGGCAGGCTGTCGCGCGGTTCGCGTTCGAGGAACTGGCGCTCCAGCGGGTTCTCCGCCGGCAGCTGGATGCGCGGCACAATGAATTTGGCGTACAGGGGACCTGCGATGATCGCCGTCGGAATGCCGATCGCAATCGCGTAGAGCAAGGTCTGCCCCACCGACGCCTGATACACCTGCACCGCCAGCATCGCCGCCGGGTGCGGCGGCACCAGCGCGTGGACCACCGAGAGCCCGGCCACCATCGGCAAGCCGACCATCAGGATCGACACGCCGACCCGTCGCGCTACGGTGAATGCAATCGGCACCAGCAACACAAAACCGACTTCGAAGAACAGCGGCAATCCCACCAGGAACGCGATGCAAACCATTGCCCAGTGCGCGTTCTTCTCGCCAAAACGGTCGATCAAGGTCCGCGCCACCTGCTCGGCGCCGCCGGACTCGGCCATCATCTTGCCGAGCATCGTACCCAGCGCTACCACCAGCGCGATGTGCCCCAGGGTCTTGCCGACGCCGGCCTCATAGGCCCCCACCACACCCGACGGCGGCATGCCTGCCACCAGCGCGAGGCCGATGGAAATCAGGGTGATGACAATGAACGGATTGAGCCGGTAACGGGCGATCAGAACGATCAAAGCAATGATGGCGATGGCGGCATACACCAGCAGCCAATAGCCGAAGGACAGGGTCATGCGCTACTCCTCGAGAGGGTCACGTCGAAATATTTGTGAAACTCATAAAACATTTCGAGGCGCGATTATCAAACGAGGTGAAATTAACTTTCGTGAAGAGGTAAGAAGTGTCGCTCACGGATATGTCGTGTCGCGAATAATGAAAATCGGGCAGTTGGATTTTCATGACCCGGCTGATCGTTCCCACACTCTGCGTGGGAATGCAGCCCGGGACGCTCTGCGTCCACTGCGAAGCCGAACGCG
>NZ_RCOB01000055.1:0-28344 GCF_004307665.1 Pseudomonas sp. Sample_16 | reverse complement strand
CTCTGCGTGGGAATGCAGCCCGGGACGCTCTGCGTCCACTGCGAAGCCGAACGCGGAGCGTCCGAAGAAGCGTTCCCACGCGGAGCATGGGAACGATCACAGGCGGGTCTCAGTCGTGATGAACCCGGGCGCGTCGATCGTTCCCACGCTCTGCGTGGGAATGCAGCCCGGGACGCTCTGCGTCCACTGCGAAGCCGAACGCGGAGCGTCCGAAGAAGCGTTCCCACGCGGAGCATGGGAACGATCACAGGCGAGTCTCAGTCGTGATGAACCCGGGCGCGTCGGAGCAATTTTTTGCAACGCTCGGACAAATGCAGCACTCGCAGATGCTTGCCGGCCTTGTTGTAGCGCTCGCGCAGAGTGTCGAGCGCGGCGATGGCGGAGTAGTCGACGAAGCTCAAATGACGACAATCGAGCGTCACTTGCGCCGGGTCGTTGGCCGGATCGAATTGGTTGAGAAATGGCGTGGTCGAGGCGAAGAACAACGTACCGTGGACCCGGTAAAGCTTGCTGCCGTCGCTCTCCAGATGACTGTCGGCGTACAGCTGCCGGGCCTGTTGCCAGGCAAAATTCAGCGCCGCGATAATGATGCCGCACAGCACGGCGGTGGCCAAATCGGTGAACACGGTAATCACCGTCACGGCGATGATCACCAGCGCATCGTTCAGCGGGACCTTGTTCATCACCCGCAGCGAGGCCCAGGCGAAGGTCTGTTGCGACACCACGAACATCACCCCGACCAATGCCGCCAACGGAATGCGCTCGATCAGCGGCGACAGGAACAGGATGAACAACAGGATCGACACCCCGGCCACCACCCCGGACAAGCGCCCGCGCCCACCGGAGCTGAGGTTGATCACTGTCTGGCCGATCATCGCGCAGCCGCCCATGCCCCCGAATACGCCGGAGACCATGTTGGCTGCCCCCAGCGCCACACATTCGCGGTCCGGGTAGCCACGGCTCTCGGTGATTTCATCGGTGAGGTTGAGGGTCAGCAGGGTTTCCAGCAGGCCCACCAGCGCCATCAGGATCGCGTACGGCGCGATGACGCGCAGGGTTTCCAGGTTCCATGGAATATCCGGCAATGCCAGCGTCGGCAGACCGCCGGCGATGTGCGCCATGTCGCCGAGGGTGCGGGTCGGCAAGCCGAGCAGATACACTGCCAGGCCCACCCCCAGAATTGCCACCAGTGCCGGCGGCACGGCGCGGGTCAGGCGTGGCAGCCCATACACGATGGCCATGGTCACGACGACCAGGCCGACCATCATGTACAGCGGCGTACCACTGAGCCAGCTTTCGCCATTCTTGAAATGCTCCAGCTGCGCCAGCGCAATGATGATCGCCAAGCCGTTGACGAAGCCGAGCATCACCGGGTGCGGCACCATGCGCACCAGTTTGCCCAGCCTGAGCAAACCGAACGCCATCATGATCAAACCACCGAGCAAGACCGTGGCCAGCAGGTACTGCACACCGTGTTGCACCACCAGCGCGACGATCACCACCGCCATCGACCCGGCAGCGCCGGACACCATGCCCGGCCGGCCGCCGAACAGCGCGGTCAGGGTGCAGATGATGAATGCACCATAAAGCCCCATCAGCGGATTGAGATGGGCGACCAGGGCGAAAGCGATGCATTCGGGCAGCAGGGCGAAAGAGGTGGTGAGTCCGGCCAGGGCATCGGCGCGCAGAATTCTTGGTTTCATGGGGGACCGCATACAGGGCAGCAAAAAGAGTGTGCGGATGTTACGGATGCACATTCACAAATGCCATCGCGGGCAAGCCCGCTCCCACAGATTCTGCGTCGCTCACCGGTTGCGTGAACCACACAATACCTGTGGGAGCTTGGCTTGCCCGCGATGAACGATGACGCAGTCCAAACCAGAAAAGAGATGCCAGGCCTATTTCAGTCGTTGAAGTTCGTTGAGGCATAAAGCGCCAGCTTGCCCTGGATAAAATCCAGAAAGCACTGAATTCGCAAGGCCAGCTGCGAGTTGCGGTAGTAAACGGCATTGATCGGTTGGCGATAGCCACTGTTGAACTCTGCCAGCAACACTTTCAAGCGGCCGGCACGAATGTCTTCGATGGTCATGTAGTGCGACAGGCTGGCGATGCCCTGCCCTTCCAGCGCCAGATGGCGGATGGTTTCACCGCTGGAGGCGCTGAGCGCCGCCTCGATCGGCCAGCGATCGCCATGCACATAACGCAACGGCCACTGGTTGAGGCCTTCGTTCTGGGTGAAGCCCAGCAAGGTATGGGCGGACAGGTCTGCCACCGCGGTCGGCGTGCCGTGTTTTTCCAGGTACGCCGGGCTGGCGACGATGTGCAACGGGCTGCAACCGAGTGAGCGCGCGTGCAGGGTCGAGTCCGCCAGCGTGCCGATGCGGATGGCGATGTCGGTACTTTGCTCCAGCAAATCGATGATCAGATCGTTGCTGTTGAGCTCAAGCTGGATGTCAGGGTAGAGCCGCCGGAATTCATCGATGTAAGGCACGATGGCGTGCAGCATGAACGGCGAGGCCGCGTTGATGCGCAAACGCCCGGACGGCGTTTGCTGGCGCGAGGACAAGCGCTCTTCGAGCTCGTCCATCTGATCGAGAATCAGCTTGGCGTGTTCGAAGAAATACTTGCCCTCCTCGGTCAGGTCCATGCGCCGGGTGGTGCGGTTGATCAGCGTGGTATCGAGCTTGGCCTCCAGCCGCGACAGCGTGCGGCTGACCGCCGACGGGGTTTGCCCGACCTGCTCGGCCGCCGCTGAAATCGATCCGCACTCAATCACGCAGACGAAAATCTGCAACTCATCGGACCTGGCTTTCACGTTTGCCCCTCATTCAAAAACTGGCTTGATAGTAGCTGGATGCGGGGCAAAAGGAACCTCAGGCCTTGAGGCCGAACACCTCGGTCAAATGCTGTTCATAACGCGCCACGTCACCTTCGATGTTCGGGCGTTTCATCACGTCCACGCTAAGGAAGGTCGGCAAACCGCTCATGCCGAGGAATTCGTTGGCCTTGTGGAACGGGAAGTACACCGCGTCCACACCTTTGCCTTCGAAGAAGTCGGTCGGGTCGTCGAAGGCTTGCTGCGGTGCGTTCCAGGTCAACGACAACATGTATTGCTTACCGTGGATCAAACCGCCGCTGCCGTACTTTTGCGACGCATCGGAACGGGTGCGGCCGTCGCTGGCGTACAGGCTGCCATGACCTTCGGTAAAGACTTCATCGATGTACTTCTTCACGGTCCACGGTGCGCCCATCCACCAGCCAGGCATCTGGTAGATGATCACGTCGGCCCAGAGGAACTTGGCGACTTCTTCAGCCACGTCGTAGCCCTCGTCGATGAACGTGGTTTTCACGTCCACGCCACCACGGTCCAGCACGCTTAACGCAGCTTCATGCAGGGTGGTGTTGTAACGGCCATCGGAGTGGGCAAATTTTTTGCCGCCATTGAGCAACAGAACTTTTTTCATGGGAGGTCTCGGGAAGGTCAGGAATCGGATGGCGGCAGATTAACGATCTGCCTCGCGCGGAATAAGCGCTCATTGCACAAAATTCATTTGACCCACACGCACGAATCAACAAGAGATTGTTGCCTTAGACTGGCGCCGATTCTGACCAGAGGACCTCCTAATGAGTGAAATCCAAGGCTTCATCCTGCATGCCAAGACCCGCCCGGAAAAATCCGCGGCCTTCGAAGCGTTTTTCAGCGACCACGTAGAAGCGAGTCGTGCCGAGCCCGGCTGCATCGAGTACCACATGCTGCGCGACAAACAGGACCCGACGCTGTTTATCTTCTATGAGATCTGGCAATCACAGGCCCATCTCGACGTGCACTCGAACCTGCCGCACATGAAGCAGTTTCTTGAGCAGCGCGATGAGTACCTGGAGCGTGACTTCGAGATCCGCGCCATCGAGATGATCAGCCCGTCGTCCGCTAGCCGCTGATCAACAAATGGCCGCCGAGCAATCCGAGGCCAATGAAGAACACACGCTTGAACAGCACGGCGCTGATCCGCTGACGCAGCCATTGCCCGAGCATCATGCCGAGCACCGCAGGAATCAGCACCAGCAGCGACGCACTCAACTCGCCCCCGCCCAAAGCCCCGCGCCACAGTAACCCGCCGGCCAGGGCGAGGGTCGAGACAGTGAACGACAGGCCCAGTGCCTGCACCAGTTCATCCTTGCTCAACCCCAGTGCCTGCATATACGGCACTGCCGGGATCACGAAGACGCCGGTAGCCGAGGTAATGACGCCGGTGACCAGACCGCAGAGCGGCCCCAGCCAACGTTCGTTGCGACTCCCCACACGCAGGGTTGGCAGAAACAGACCACTCAAGGCATACAGCATCAACGCCGCTCCCAGCCCCCGCACCACCCAGTGCCCACCGGCCATGCCGATCCACAGCGTGCCCATGCCGGTGCCAAGGAAAATCGCCAACAACATCGGCCATAACCGCTTGACCAACCCCGGCAGATGCCCTCCGAACGCCAGTTGCCAGAGGTTGGTCAAGGTGGCTGGAATAATCAGCAGAGCCGCAGCTTGCGACGGAGCCATAGCCAGACCGAGCAAGCCCATGGCAACGGTCGGCAGGCCGAGGCCGATCACCCCCTTGATCATGCCGGCCAGCAGGAAGGTGGCGATGACCAGCAATGAAAGGGCCAGACCGAGGTTTTGGTAGAACGTGACGAGCGTATTCATGGGGCTATCCTGAGCCCGGATTGGCCAGTTGAAAATCTGCCATATACTAAGGCTGACTCTTGCCTGGCAAGAGCCTGAAAAATTGATCGCGCCGACTGACGCTTTCGCGGGCAAGTCGATCCCACATCTGATCGCGTTCGCCCGGAACACCCCGGCCATCTGTGGGAGCGGGCTTGCCCGCGATGAGGCCAGTCCAGACAACGCATAACCGGCGGCTACCCATGCACTTCGACCTCACCGACCTGCGCCTCTACCTGAACATCCTCGACACCGGCAACATCACCGCCGGCGCCACGCGCAGCCATTTGTCCCTGGCAGCGGCCAGCGCGCGAATCCGCGCCATGGAGTCGTCATTGGGCACCGAGTTTCTGCAACGCGGTCGTCGCGGTGTAACGCCGACACCTGCCGGAAAAGCCCTGGCGCGGCATGCCAGGGTTTTGCTGCAACAGGCACAGCGCATGCAACAGGACCTGGCCGAATACGCCAACGGCGTCAAAGGCCAGGTCCGATTACTGTGCAACACCACGGCAATCACCGAGTACTTGCCGGAGTTGCTCGCCGACTTCCTGCGCGAACACCCCAATCTCGATATCGACCTGCAGGAACTGCCCAGCGCACGCATCACCCACGCACTGCGCCAGGGAGCGGCGGACCTCGGCGTTGTCTCCGATGCAGTGGATACCACTGACCTGCAGACCTGCGCGTTTCGCGACGACCCGTTGGTGCTGATCATGCCCCACGAACATCCCTTGGCACAGGCGAGCTCAGTGAGCTTCGCCGACACGCTGCATCACCACTACGTCGGGCTGAACGCCAATAGCGCACTGGCGGTGTACCTGGAGGAACAGGCGCTGCACGCAGGTTCACGCATGCAGATCCGCATCCGCGCCGATGGCTTCGATGGCGTGATGCGCATGGTTGCCCGCGGGGCGGGACTGGCGATCGTACCGCTGGCCGCAATCGAACGCGCCCCCATCGGACCGACCTTCAAGCGCCTCGCCCTGCAAGAACCCTGGGGCCAACGCAAGCTGTTGCTTTGTGCCCGGGACTTCGCCGCATTACCCGGCTACGCCAAGGCCCTGCTGCATGCATTGACGCTCTCCTGAGTCGTCGAACGCTGTGCGTTTCTGGACAGCTCAGTGTCGAGCACAGACAACTGAGCAAGGAACGGGCGCTATAGGGTGCGACTTCAGTTCCAGTACCCACTGCCGGAGTCATCATGACCGCACCGATTACCGTTCTTCGCGACACTCACCCGCTGCCCGTGCTCGACGCCTGCAAATGGGAAAAACTCGAAGGCGACCCGCACACCGTCAACCTGAACGCCTACACCAGTGAAGACGGCAGCAAGATCATGGGCACCTGGATCTGCACGCCGGGCAAGTGGTATGTGGACTACGTGAAATGGGAGTACTGCCACTTCCAGGAAGGCTACTGCATCATCACCCCGGAAGGCATGGCGCCGATCCACCTGCGCGCCGGTGACATTTTCATCGTCGAGCCAGGCATGAAAGGTACGTGGGAAGTGGTGGAAACCGTGCGCAAGTATTTCGTGTTCGCCTGATGGAAAAAACCGGGTGATCACCCGACGTGATCTCCCGGTCAAAAAAACCTGCAGGGGCAATACCAAACCTGTGGCGAGGGAGCTTGCTCCCGTTCGGCTGCGTAGCAGTCGTGAAATCAGCAGGCACGTTTTAGCTGAAACTGCGCATTTGCCTTATTTTGGGTCCGCTGCGCGAACCAGCGGGAGCAAGCTCCCTCGCCACAAAAGTCCGCGTAAATAAGTGAAATGGGAGTACTGCCAAGTATTTCGTGTTCGCCTGATGGAAAAAACCGGGAGATCACCCGACGTGATCTCCCGGTCAAAAATACCTGCAGGGCATCACCAAACCTGTGGCGAGGGAGCTTGCTCCCGTTCGGCTGCGAAGCAGTCGTGAAATCAGCAGGCACGTTTTAGCTGAAACTGCGCATTTGCCTTATTTTGGGTCCGCTGCGCGAACCAGCGGGAGCAAGCTCCCTCGCCACAAAAGTTTTCGTAGCATCCGTTATTGCGGCTTGCGATAGCTGTTGATGATCGCCGAGAAGTCATTGCCACCTTCCCCACGCAGACTCATCGCCTGATATAACTGTTGGGCCACCGCGCCAAGCACCACTGGCTGGTGCGCCTGTCGCGCCGCTTCCGTCGCCAACCCCAGATCCTTGAGCATCAACTCGGCACCAAAGCCGCCGGTATAGCCACGTGACGCAGGCGCCGTTTCAACGATGCCCGGCCACGGGTTGTACATCTCCGAACTCCAGCACCGGCCAGTAGAACTGTTGATGATGCCCGCCAGCACCTTGGTATCGATGCCCAAGGCATCGCCAAGTGCCATGGCTTCGCTGACGCCAACCATGGAAATTCCCAGCAGCAGGTTGTTGCAGATTTTAGCGATTTGCCCGGTGCCGACCTCGCCACAATGGACGATGTTGCGGCCCATCTGAGCGAGTACCGGTTGCAGGGTGGCGAACAGTTCCGGGGTGGCGCCAACCATGAAGGTCAGCGTCCCTGCCGCCGCACCGCCGGTGCCGCCGGAAACCGGCGCATCGGCCATGGCCACACCCTGTTTGGCTGCGGCGCTGGCGACGTCCCGCGCGGTCTGCGGATCGATAGTGCTGCAATCCACAGCCGGCACACCTTTGCCGATCCCGGCCAGCACGCCATCTTCACCCAGCCACACGCTGCGTACATGCACGGCCGCCGGCAGCATGGTGATCACCAGTTCCGCCCCGTCAGCCGCTTCGCGGGCCGAAGCACTGATGCTGCCGCCCAGTTGCTCCAGCTCTGCCAGCACGGTTTTGTTCAGGTCGACCATACGCAAGGCATGGCCAGCCTTGATCAGGTTGCGCGCCATCGGCGCACCCATGTTGCCGAGACCGATAAAAGCGATTTTCATGTCCGGCTCCTCAACGCAAATTGATCGTGGTGTTCACACCGTCGTTGACGCTGTCATCATCGAACCAGCGACTGGTGACGGTCTTGGTCTGAGTGTAGAACTGCACCACTTGCTTGCCATACGGACCGAGGTCACCGAGCTTGGAGCCGCGCGATCCGGTGAAGCTGAAGAACGGCACCGGCACCGGAATCGGGATGTTGATACCGACCTGGCCAACATCGATTTCAGTCTGGAATTTACGCGCCGCCGCACCGCTCTGGGTGAACAGGCCAGTGCCGTTACCGAACGGGTTGGCATTGACCAGGGCGATGGCTTCATCAAGGGTGTTCACTTCCAGCACCACCAGCACCGGGCCGAAGATTTCCTGGGTGTAGATCTGCATGTCAGTGGTCACGCCGGAGAACAGGGTCGGGCCGACAAAGTTGCCTTTTTCGTAACCCGCAACCGAGATCTCGCGACCGTCCAGTTCCAGCTTCGCGCCTTCCTTGATGCCGCTCTCGATGAGATCGAGAATCCGCGCCTTGGCTTTTTTCGAGATCACCGGACCGACGTCGGTACCCGGCTCGCTGCCGGCATTGACCTTGAGCTTCTGCGCCAGCGCCTTGAGGTCTGGCAGCCATTGCTTGGCCGCGCCCACCAGCACCACCACCGAGGTGGCCATGCAGCGTTGACCGGCCGCACCAAAACCGGCGCCCACCAATGCATTCAGCGCTTGTTCGCGATTGGCGTCCGGCAGCACCACAGCGTGGTTCTTGGCGCCCATCATCGATTGCACACGCTTGCCGTGTTTGCCGGCCAGGTCGTAAACGTGGGTACCGACGGCGGTCGAGCCGACGAAGGAAACCGCCTTGATGTCTTTGTGGGTGCAGAGCGCGTCCACCACGTCCTTCCCGCCATGCACGACGTTGAGTACGCCAGCCGGAACCCCGGCTTCGATGGCCAGCTCCACCAGCAGCATGGTCGACATCGGGTCCTGTTCAGACGGTTTGAGCACGAAGGTGTTGCCGCAGGCGATGGCCATCGGGAACATCCACAGCGGAATCATCGCCGGGAAGTTGAACGGGGTGATGCCGGCGCACACGCCGATGGGTTGGCGCAGGGTGTAGGTATCGACACCGCCTGCGACGTTTTCAGCGAACTCGCCCATCTGCAGGCTGCCGATGGAACAAGCGTGCTCGACCACTTCCAGGCCTCGGAAAATATCGCCCTCAGCGTCGGCAATGGTTTTGCCCTGCTCGGCGCTCAGCACCACGGCGATGCGCTTGAAGTGCTCGCGAATCAATGCCTGGAGCTTGAGCATGATACGCATCCGCGCGCCGATCGGTGTCAGCTTCCAGGTCTGAAAGGCACGGTGGGCGGCGTCGATGGCGGCATCGACTTCTTCGGCGGTGGCAAACGGCACCTTGGCCAGGACTTGCTGGGTCGCCGGGTTGACGATGTCGTGCCACTCGGTGGACTTGGATTCGACCCACTCGCCGTCGATCAACAGCTTGACCTTTTGTACGGTGGTGTCGTTGGGCGTGAGCGATGCGTTCATGTGGGTCTCCTGGACGTTGTTTTTATCAGGGGAGCCAAGGCGAAAAGGTCGCCTTGAGATGAGGCGTGTGCCGCGATTTGTTTATCGGGCTGTTTTTGGAGTATAGATGTGCAAACTTCTAATAAGAACGCACATAAAAGCCGGTCCATCATGCAAAAAAACATCACGTCCTTAGGCTCGCTGAACTGGGATGACCTCAAGTTTTTCCTGGAGGTGGCTCGGACCCGCAAGGCCAGTACCGCCGCCAAGCGCCTGGCCGTCGACTACACCACGGTGTCGCGACGCATCAGTTCGCTGGAAGCCTCATTGGGAACTCTGCTGTTCGAGAAATCCCGGACCAGTGGCTTTGTCCTGACCGCTGAAGGTCAGCGTTTACTGGGATACGCCGAGGCAATCGAAAGCACGCTGCACATGGCGTGCGAACAGGTTTCAGGGTCTGGAGTGGCGTTGTCCGGGCATGTGCGCATGGGCTGTACCGAAGGCTTTGGCAGCTTCTTCATCACGCCGCAGTTGAGCCATTTCGTCGACACCTACCCGGCGATCTCGGTAGACATCCTGCCGCTGCCGCACTTCATCAGCCTGTCCAAACGCGAAGCCGACATCGTCATCGCCCTGGAACGCCCGGAGCACGGCCCCTACGTCTGCTGCAAACTCTGCGACTATCGGTTGCAGCTGTACGCGACACAGGAATACCTGGATAAACACCCGCCGATCCGCCGTCCGACCGACCTGGCCGAGCACTCGTTTATCAGCTACGTCGACGACCTGGCGTTCAGCTCCGAGCTGCTGTACCTGGCCAACGTGCTCCCGGGCGCCAGCGCCAACTTGCGCAGCACCAGCGTGATCGCGCAGTTCGTGGCAGCGCAACAGGGACGATCACTGGCGATCCTGCCCTGCTTCCTCGCCGCTCAGGATCCGCGCTTGCTGCCGGTATTGCCGCAGGAGATCAACATCACCCGACAATTCTGGATGTACTGCCGCGAAGACCTGCGCAAGCTCAAGCGGATTACCCTGTTGTGGGATTACATCCGCGAGGTGACCGAGCTCAATGGCCCGTTGTTGCTGGGCCAGACGCGGGATCTTCGGTTTGCAGATTGAGAATCTGGAAGGAGAAAGGGAGGCCCATCCTAAAGACACCTACGGGCTCTTGGCAACGGTTTGTGACAGGGGTTGTGACACCACTTGTGACAGTCGAGTAGGTTCTTACAGTGACGCACATAGGCACGATAAGGACCCACGCTGACACGCGATAAGGCTCAGGCGCGAGGGCCTACGGGGAAGTCTGCGCACGTATGTGTAGTGAGGTGGTCATTCAGATTTTTCTGCCAGATTCTGCTTTGGCGTTAAGCGCTTGGTGGGTAGCATGGCATGTCAAGTTGAGATCAACGAAGCAATCTGAAAGGAATCTTTGTGAAGCTGAAAGAACTCGCCGGGAAGTCAAAAGGCTGCCTTAAAGGTAAAGGCTGGATAGTGGCTCTCGTCATCGGGCTGGGCGTGGTTGGGGTGGCCAGTTGGAAATTCTTTCGGTTGTATAATAAATATCTGCCTTATATATCGGACAACCCTGACGCTTGGGGTAGCTTCGGATCGCTGCTAAGCGCATTTATTACGCTTGCCGGCTTCGTTATCACAATCGCAACGCTTCTGTTCTTGAACAGCCAAAACCAAAGCCAGAAAAGCTTCATCGACTGGCAGAAAAAGACGCAAGGCTTCGACTGGTACATCAAGCACCGTCAACTGCATATGGAGCGCTTGCGAGAGCTTCAAGTGGCCTTCGGTGACCAAATACGATTCCGCAATCCCGAAAAGCTCTACGAAGGTATTTTCCAAGATAACTATTTGATGATGGCGGGCTTCGCGAAAGCACCTCAGCGGTCAGAGCACGCGGGAAAACTACTGGATCATATTGCAGGGAAGCTTGATCGACTTGACGAGAACACCCAAAAAGCAGTGTGGAATCGTAGAGAAGTCCGGTCATTCGCATCCGACCTCATAGACGTCACTTATGATCTTCAGATCGAGTGGATAGGTGAAGACTCAGATGGCGACCTTAAGTGGAATGGGCGCAATACAGGCATAAATATTTATTCGATTGAAGAGGCGACAGCACGGGTCCACGCTGTTTTTGACTCATTGTCTTACTTCGCGGGGTTGCCGGAATACAAGGGTTTTCGACGAAGTCCCATGAGCTATCTCAAAGACGCCCTCATCGAGTATTTTATTCACCATCGCTCTGGCGGCTTGCTGCAAGTGATCAAAACATCACCCTACCTTCCCCTATTGGAAGATTTATTACCCATTGTCAAAGACCTAAGGGACGATGCCAAACAGCTTCTAATGCCTCGGACATATAATGCCATTGTCGCCGCTCTACGCAGCCGCAATGACGTGAGGAAGCTGGGGGACGGAGTGGCTACGGGAAACATTTACGATATAGGATACGTCGAGGCAGCAGTCGCGTCAGACCGCTCTGATATTGACGAAGAAAACCGTGAAAGCCTCGCCAATTGCGTGGAAGCTTTAGAAACGATTCAGGTAGTTCTCGCCTACAACAACGCTCCCGGATTTTAGCCTGGCCGAAGGCACACCGTTACTCAGCACCGCCTTCAGGTGAACGCAGACGCCCTAAAACATCCAAGCTTGCATCCGTCTACTATTGCTTGATAGCGTGGGGCATCGCTGCATTTGTAGCGATACCTAAAGGAGAATCGCATGGCAGAGGTTGCTTACTACTATGTTTACAAGGATGCCAAGAGTGAATGGCGTTGGAAGTTCGTAGCGAAGAACTCCAAGACAATTGCGGTTAGCTCTGAGGGCTATAACAACCTCAGCGATTGCGAGCATTCCGTCGGGCTAATCAATACTCAGGGCCCCGGCGCTCCAGTCGTAGGCGATGATAATTTCAAAGCCGCACGTAAAAAGTAAGTCACGGATGGCTTCCTTGTGTTCCTTAGGGAGCCATCTCTACGTTTCGCTCACTTTCACCACCATTCTTGCAGTAAAAGACATCATAGGTCGAGATGGACGGCCGTGCAGACCAGATAGGCAGCCTTTAGCTTGTGCGTTGGGTTCTCCTTAGAGATGGTTAGCGCATTGGGTTAGAGTCCGCGTATCGCTTAGCCTCACGCACCCACTTCAGTTGCTCCTTCTCAGCGAGACTAAGAGAACGCTTGGTGCGGCTCCTATTGATACCCATAAGAGCAACGCTACGGATGTCCTTTTCGCGCTCTGCCAGATGGACCACAGAGGCTGCAATAGACACGCGTTCAAAGCCTGAGCCTTCAAGTTCGAGCCAACGTTTAACGATCATGTTGGAGAGCTTGAAGGAGTACCGGGAGAGTAGCGTAAAGGTCAGTTCCTTATTGAGGACTGTCAGTGGCTCTAACCGACCTCGGCTTGTCTGGTAGACAGTCTCGGCATATTTAACCTCAGTCCCCAAATCTGGGGCGTCAGTTCCCAGTTCTGTGAGCATCTTTCGGATGTCCCGTAGAACGTGGTCGTGGCGCTTACTGGTGATCTCTGCGATTTCCAAGGACGACATACCGGGCAAACCGTTGAGGGTCGTTGGGCTAATCGCTCCGGCCTTTGTGATCTTCTCGAAAGTGATTGCAGTGGTGTTGGTCATGAGCATTATTTGTTCTCCTTTTGGTAGCGCTCTTTAGGTCGCACCCACAGCCGGTCATCCGACCCCAGACAAGGGAACCGGCGTGGCATGAGAGGCACTATCAAAGCAAGCGGGATGGTTTGCCCTGCGACGGGCGATGGTGAAACCGAGGGTTGCTGTGGCAATAGTGAGGGTATTTAAACGACTCCTTAAGCCCTGACCTTGATTGACTTAGTCCCCCTCAAGGGCGTCGAAGCGATGGCCTGAAGGCAGACCCCATGGGCGACCAGATGGAGCAGCCGCTCGGCAGTCTTCTTGGAGCACTTCAAGGCGACCTCATGGAGCAAGGCGTCTTCGTCGAAGGTGACGACCCCAGAACCATAAGTACTAAAGGATGCGTCTCGCTTGCTCAAGACACGGCGAAGCTCTATCAGTTGAGGTCGTGAAGGTGCTGGGAAGACCAGTGACAAAGTGGTGAGGTTGGCTTCGGTGAGCTGAGAGGTTACTGGGCAGGCGATGAGAGCGGTCATGAGTTCTCCTTTGCGTTGTTCTTTAAGATGACTTTTCGAGGAGGGGTTGTAATTACAATTACCCCTCTCCCTCTGGGTCTGGTCGATGAGCTGGTCGATAGCTCAGGGTCGTTGAGGTCTCGTTGAGGTTTTAAAGTATGCGGCGTTTAATAAGCGCACCGGTTCCCAAGGTCCCGTAGGTCGTAGTGCAGCTTTGCGAGTGTCGCGGGGGCTGGTGCAGGCAGGGTGTCGGTCCAGTCGTTGCATCGCATCGGGAGGATGACCCCATGGTCCATCTCAGAAGCAAGGCAGCTTGGTCGTGACTTCATCAGATACGGCATTGCCAGTTCGATGGCCTTCACGTATCGCTGAGCTTGTCGCACGCCAATGCTCAGAAAGTCCTCAACGGATGCAGCGGTGATCTCGGGGAGCTGCGCAAGGATGCCGAAAAGATGCTTCACGGACAGCGGCTTGGATGACCCGCCCTTGCCGATTGGTCGGTCGTGCCAGTCCAGCCTTGCGATGCCCTCAATGATGTCCGATGCGAAGTATGGGTACTGGCCGTAATTGGTGGTCGGCCCAATGAAGCCCTCGAAGGGATTGGCGATGATCTTGGTGGGTCGGCCTCGGCCACGCTTGGCAGTTGCAGCGATAGCTTCTGATTGAGCTGGGTTGAAGCTGATCATGATGTCGTTCTCCTGTGCTGTGAGTAGGGGTCTCGCAACAGTGAGGGGAAATAAACGACAGCCAGCTCATGACCAGCAAACACGGGCCCTTCAGGGCATCTTGAGGTTTTCTACGAGCACGCTCCTACGCTCAAGCGGCAAGGCCAGGACGCAGCGAGTCGATAAGATTTCACGTAGGAGCGCGATCGTGGAGCGAAGCCTCCGGCCTTGAGCATCCTCAGGAACACTAATCGAAGGTTGTTCGATCAGTCCCCCGAGGGTCAGCTTAGCAATCCCCTTGGCATCCTTGGATTGCCGGTAGGCCATGACACTATCTGAAGCTCCTTGGGACCAGCCGAAGCGGCAACCTGTACGCCAAAGAAGATCAGGTCGTGCTCAGAGCCTACGAGGACATCCAGCTCGATGCCCATGAAATTGCGAGTGCTTACTTTTGAGCCTTGTTCTCCTTGTGGGAAGCGTAAGCGCCGATGCTCCCTGAAACGACAATCAAGATCACATTTGCCCATTGGGGAATGTCGGCAAATTGGTCACCTGACTGTATTAACGGACCATTGTGGAAATAACCGCCCACAAATATTCCAATGAAAAGGTAGGCCAACCCGCTGAACACAATCCACTGGACGGGGTGGTTTTTGACTCCATGCAATACTTTCATCTCATTCCTTAGCAAATGGCCGAAGTGCTAATGAGCTGGCTTGCCCATACAAACATCATATAGCCACTACTCAAGTAGGACCAGAAAGGCCGACCTATGCCCCTCAGTCATCTCAACGGCACTCGCAGTCTCGCAAACGTCGTAGCCAAATGACCGCGACGAGCACCTCAGCGGCCATCAGGGAACCTGTCGAACAAACCACTTAACATCTCAGCGATGACCTCAACGGGCACTCCAGAACCGTATGTGTCGAACGTAATGGTCCCTGAGGCGTGACCCATAACGGCTTGAGCGTGAACAGTCGGAATTCCTTTCACCTGCATCAGCGAAGCTAAAGAGTGACGGAGAGAGTGATACGTCAGACCTGCCTTGTAGTCGTCTCCAAGAGCCTCAGGGATCGCCTTCCGGTTCGCCCAATCCCCTGCTGTCTTGTACCCGATCTGCGCCAGCGACTCACCTTGATTGGCTTTGCATGTCTCGACATACCTGAGGAATGCCGCAAGATCGAACCCATAGGCACCATCAGTCAACGGGATCAGCCGCTCACTGCGTTTATTCTTAATTGACTTGCCCTCCCCGACCTCATTGATATGGATGGCCGTAATGCCAGACTCAAGGGTCTGAATGTCGCTCGTGGTGAGCTGAGAGATTTCGTTAAGACGCCCGCCCGTGATGACCCCAAGGCTGAGCAGCCAGCGCTTCCATGAGGTCTCAGGGAGGTTGCTCGCGTACTCCATCACCTTGGCTACTTGGACCTGTGAGAACGCCTTACGGGTCGACTCAAGGCCCTTGGTCAGCTTCAGCTTCTTGTCATATGCCTTGACCAGATGACCATTCTCGACGGCCCAAGCAAACACAGCGGAGAGCTTCACAATCAGTTTGTTGACCGTTGATGCTGCCCGAGTTGTAGATAGTCGGTCTCTGAAAGCCACAAGGTCAGCTCTTGTGTGGGTCCTCAAGTCGAGTTCGCCCAGAGACGTGGATATGACACCGTGACAGATCTTGGTTTCCTTTAGTGTCGAGGGCTTTTGGTCTTGCCCACGGTCTGCCAGATAGAGCCCCGAGAGGGTCTCGAAGGTCATCGACGGCGACGCTAATACAGATAGGGAAGCAGGGACACTCTCCCCCATTTGCCCATGGTCACCCTCAAGGTCCCGAATGATCTTCACCAAAGGTACGGAGTCGCCTTGTAGTCGTGCCTGAGCAGCAATCATCACCTGCTTAGCGTTCATCACATGTTCGTGCTGATCGACACTGAGCGGCATCGTGGCAGCGATCTCAGCGAGGTTCGTCTTTACGTCTTCGTAGAGGTCGCCCCAGTCACGCAACGAATGGACCTCATGAGCAGTCGACAGCAGATTCTCAGCCATCCACAGCAGATGCTCCTTCAGCTCGTTAAAGGTCGCCTTGGGATGATCCAGATGGAATGCCTTGATGGTCTCTGCAAGTCGTTGTGAAGCGTCCATAGCGGCTCTTCTATCGGTGGTCTTGAGGGAAACGGACGCAGTTCGGATGGTGCTGCCGGTTTCGCGGAGCCGCAGATAGTAAATGCCGTTGCGTCGATAGTGGTAGAGCTTGGCGAGTCGCGTAGTCGGCCTCAGATGAACGGCAAAACTTGTGACAGCACTTGTGACAGGACGACGCTCTGCAAGGATGTTCATGGCGGTTAGCCCCCGTATTCATTGGGTTAACCTTTCTTTCCTTCCAGTTCTGGATGTACTGCCGCGAAGACCTGCGCAAGCTCAAGCGGATTACCCTGTTGTGGGATTACATCCGGGAGGTGACGGAGCTGAATGGCCCGTTGTTATTGGGTGAAACGCGGGAGTTGCTGTTTAACGAATGACTGGCCGAGGCCTGTGTCATCAATCGGCACTGACCACAATCGATACCCGTCGATTTTCAGTACGGCCGGTGGCGGTGTCGTTGGATGCCACGGGCTTGCTGCTGCCAAGGCCGCGCAACTGAATGTTTTGCTGCTGCATGCCGGCAGCAGCCAGAACGGTACCGACACTTTTTGCGCGGCGCAGGGACAGTTGTTCGTTATAGGCTTCTTTACCCGAAGCGTCCGTATGACCATCGACTCTTACGCGCTCTATCCCGACGCCCAATAGCGACTTGCCAATGCGCTCGACAATCTGGGTGCTTTGCGCATTCAAACTGTCGACGTCACTGCCAAAAAGCACTTTGCCAGACAGGCCAAATGCCCAGCCCTCATCGGTCAACTCGAAACCCTGCTGTTTCAAGACCGCTATCTGCGCCGGTGTCAGGCCTTTTTGCGGTGCAGTCTGGCAACCGCTCAGTGTCAATGCGGCCAGGATCAGCGGGAGAGTAAAAAGTCGAAAGGATCGGGAAAAAAATGAAAACACGGTACGAGCTCCTGAGTTAAACGTCGGCGACAGGGTGCTCCGACCCTGCCGTGTGCTGGGCGCCTCGGGCGAGGCGCTTGGCTTGGTACATCGCTTCGTCCGCTGCGTTGAGCAGCGTACCTGGGGTAACGCCATGATCGGGGTACACGGCGATACCGATACTGAGTGAGGTCTGTGCCTGGTGATCACCCGGCAACAGAATCGGCGCCTCCATGCTGGCAATGATCTTGTCGGCAATCCGCTCTGCGTCTTCGGTGGTGTGAAGTGGCGTCAGCAGCACCGCAAACTCATCGCCGCCCAGGCGCGCCACCAGGTCATCTTCGCGCAGTTGGGCGCGAACCCGCTTGGCCACAGCCACCAACACTGCATCGCCAGCGGCATGACCATAGTTATCGTTGACTTCCTTGAACCGGTCGCTGTCGAGAAACAGCACAGCGACTCGCTCGTCGAGCTTGTTGGCATTGCGCAGCGCGCGCGTCAGCCGACCTTCGAAAAACGCCCGGTTCGGCAAGCCCGTCAGACTGTCATGACTGGCCTGGTGAGCCAGGGTCTCATTCTCGTTTTGCAGATGGGTCTGCCAGGATTCAAGTTCATCGAGCAAGGCATTGAAGTCGCTGCCAAGGTTATCGAGTTCGGCAATGGTTGCGGCAGGTACGCGCCGATCGAATGCCCTCTCACTGCGAGCAGCATGAGCAACAGAAGCCAGGCTGCGCAAGGGGCCGATGATGCCGCGAAGTTGTCGACGCGCCAGATAGAGCGCGACCCACGCACTGATGGCGGTGCACAGGACAATACCCACCAGACCACTGAGCAAGAAGCGCATCAGGCTGCCGCCATGCCCGATGAGCACAATGCTGCCAATCTGCCGATCCTGGTGAACGATCGGCATGTTGATCGGCTTTTCCAGAAAAACCTTGGCCAACTGCATTTCGAGGTCGGACAGCAAACCGGTTTCCGGTCGCTGCCAACGAGCAAGCAGCCGACCCTGCATGTCCAGAACCTGGGCGTCGGCTACCTCTTCGGTGGAGGCTATCAGGGCCAATGCCTCTGTGGCCGCGGATTTGTCATTGAACACCACCGCAGCTTCCACGGTGTAATTGATCGAGCGCGCGATCAAGTGCAGGTTGTGATCGGCGTACACCCGCAAGGCCAAAACACCCAGCAGCGTCAGTGAAACGCTGGCCATGGCCACACCCACCAGCGCGACGATCAAATGACCACGACCGATGACCGAGCGCAGGGTCGGACGAGTCCCCGGCTTGAACAGGCTCATGTCGCCGCCGGTTTGCGACGGGACAATTGCAGCACGCTCGGATGAATACGCACTCCGCTGCGGGCAACCGAGTCGAGGTTGACCTCGAAAGACACCTGATCGTCGGTGACGCGCAGACAGAAAAGGCTGCCGACCGTGCACTGATCATCGCTTTCGCTGATGCTCAACACCGGGCGCCCTGTAAGCGAGGCGAACAGCCGACTGCGTTCGTCACTGGTCAGTTTGCCGATGTACACCGCATTGCATTCACCTGCGATGGACGGGTTGTCCGCCAAGAGTCGTTGCACCGTCACGGGCCGACCTGTCGCCTGGGTCGTGCCTTTGACCAGATCGTCAGTGTACTCAGTGGGGCCAACGACACAGAGGCGCAGTTGCGCAGGCTCGACCGGCCAACGGGCGTAACTGAGAATTCCCAGCACCACCTGAGTCACTGACTCGGCACGCTGGTCGGCCATGCTCGACGGGGTTTGCGGCTGAGCGAAAGCGGCAGCCGACAGCAAGCTGAGAAGCCCGGCGAGCAGTGCTTTTTTGCAGTCAGCGATACGCTCTGTCGCCCGGACAGCCACCTTCATGCAGGGATACTCTTCGATCGTTACCAGATGATGCCGCAACGATAGCATAGCGGCGTAACGCCAGCGAGGCCGCGCATTACGGCACTTCGGACAGTGTGCATAGCCTCGCGCCGCTGCTTTCAATCCGTCGTATAGCTGCTCTCTTTCAGCTCCAGCATCAGCCCACTCAAACGCTTGACCTTGCGCCTCACCGCCTCTTCAAACACGCCGGCGCGCGGTTCGATCAATGTGAACCAGTCCTTGGCGCGAGTGATACCGGTATAGATCAGCTCCTTGGTCAGCACCGGGTTCAGCGCGTCGGGAAGAATCAACGCAGTGTGGGCAAATTCGGAGCCTTGGGACTTGTGCACAGTCATGGCATACACGGTTTCAACGTCATTGAGCCGACTCGGCAAGACAAAACGCACACCGCCCTGGCCGTCGTTGCGTGGAAACGCCACTCGAAGCACCTGTCGACCAGCTTGCGGCCCCTCACGTTCGGGAAGCTTGAGTGCAATGCCGATGTCGCCGTTCATCAAGCCCAGGCCATAATCATTTCGGGTCATCAAGACTGGTCGGCCTTCGTACCACTGCTGGTCACTGTCGATCAAACGCGCTTTGAGCAGTGCATCAGTGACTCGCTGGTTCAGCCCCTCCACGCCCCAAGACCCCTTGCGAACGGCGCATAACAACTGAAAGGCGTCGAAGGCTTGCAAGACCTGTCGGGCCCAGTCGATCCAGCGCGGATCATCGTATGGACAATCAAGCGCCGGCCGTTGATTGCGCAGCAGGTTCAGATAATGCCGGTAGCCTTGTGCGCCCTCACCATGGCCCTCGAGCAACAAACGCTCCAGCGCCCGGTCCTGTTCATTTTTGAGAGACAGGCTGAATACATCGTCGTGGCTGCGCACCGTCAACAGCTTGCGCGCTTCCTCCGGTTGTTGCTGGTTCACCCAGCGGGCCAACTGGCCAATACCACTGCCCTCGCCGAAGCGCCGCGAGTGACGCAACATCACCACTTGCTGGGCGAGTGGATGCGTACCCTGGGTGTCTTCCTGCAATCCGCTGGTGTCCAGATTTTCGCCACTGACCGCCTCCAGCCATTGGCGTGTCTGCGGGCTATACCAGCCAGCCTCGGCATCACGGCACAGATCGCCCAGCACTGCGCCGGCTTCCACCGATGCCAACTGGTCCTTATCCCCCAGCAATACCAGACGAGCATGAGCCGGCAATGCATCGAGCAGGTTAGCCATCATTTCCAGGTCAATCATCGATGCTTCGTCCACCACCAACACATCCAGTGGTAAGCGATTGCCGGCATGGTGGCGAAAATGTCGCGTCCCCGGACGACTGCCGAGCAGGCGGTGAACCGTGGTGACATCGGACGGGATTTTTTCGCGAATGGCTTCGGTGACTTTCAACGTTCGGACTTGCTGGCTGATGGACTCCGTCAGCCGCGCTGCAGCCTTGCCGGTTGGTGCGGCGAGACGAATGCGCAACGGCTTGCCAGCCTCGACGGCCGGTGCCTGGAGCAACGCCAACAAGCGCACAACTGTAGTGGTCTTGCCGGTTCCCGGACCACCGGTGACGATACTGAAAGCGCCGCGAGTGGCCAGGGCACAGGCAAGTTTCTGCCAGTCGATGACCTCACCCGGCCTGGCTGGGCCGAACAAACCGGTGAGACGCTCGAACAAATCCTCCGGTGCGGCCTCATGCGTCGCCAGGCGCTCGCGCAGTGAGTTGTCGATACGCCGCTCATAAGCCCAATAGCGGCGCAGGTACAGACGCTTGCCCGATAACACCAACGGCCGTGTCTGCACGCTTTCTCGTTCGTCGGCGGCCAAGGCAACCAGACTGCTTGCCGCCAGAACCTTGCACCAATGGGCGCCATCCAGCGCTTGCAGTAACTGTGAAGGCAGCAACATCACACCACTCTGAAGATCGCCTTCCGGAGGCAACGACAGGGCGAAGTCAGGCTCTTTCAGTGTCTCGAACAGGTCCAGGCAAACATGCCCGTGCCCCAATTGGTGGCTGGTCAACGCCGCCGCCAGCAGCACCAAAGGGTCATCGTCCGGTGCCAGCTCATGAAGAAACGCCACGAAGGCTTTATCCAGTGCTCGCAGCCAGCCACGCTCGACCCAACGAGTCAGCAGCAACAACAGATCGTCCGCACAATTCAGAGGCGCCAGGTCCGCGAAGCTGTCCGCCGCCAATGAAGTGGGCAGCAAATCGGCGAAGGTGCGGCTCATAACAATACTCCCTGTTCCCACGCGGGTTCTGCCTTGGGTTCCGGTTTACCCTGAAACATCCGGTCCAGCCGCTCGATCAATTCTCTGGGTGGCCGGGCAAAATAAACGCCACGACTGGATGCCCGCGTCCCGCGCAGGAAAATGTACAACGCACCGCCGACGTGCCGATCGTAATCGTAATCAGCCAGCCGGGCCTTGAGCTGACGATGCAGGGCCAACAGGTACAACACGTATTGCAGGTCGTAGCGATTGTCGAGAATCGACTGCTCCATGGCCTGCTCGGTATAGGCCAGGTCGTCGACCCCGAGCCAGTTGGATTTGTAGTCGGCGACGTAATAGCGGCCATCGTGTTCGAACGTCAGGTCGATGAAACCCTTGAACATGCCATTGAGCAACACCGGCTCGGCGGCCACTCGGGCCACGCCGTTGTGCGTGTACTGGCGCACCAGCGCATCGAGCTTGAGTACATCGACCTTGTGACTGGCAAACCAGAATTCCATTTCGACCTGATACTGGCTCAACTGCTCGAAAATCACCGGCGCCTTTCCCGCACCTACGGGCAGCGGCGATTTGAGCAGATGCACAAGCCAGTCACTCAGCGTAGTGATCCAGCCTTCCCAGCCACGCCGATTGCAACGACGGGCAATCGCATCTTCCACCGTTTGTGGATTGGCAGAAAAACCTTCATCGCCAGCCCATTCAAGCAAACCATGAAGGAAAGTGCCCGGGTTCGGACCGCGAGGGAATCGATGAATATCGGCACCGCCGGCCGCCATCTCCCGGGGTGCCTGTGGATCGAGGCGTTCGTCATCGAACAGCTTCTGCGCCTGCGGACTCTCGGGCGCTTCGTCTGTCCCCACGCTCAGGATGTCGCTGATGCGCAAGGCGCTGTAAGAGGCGATCCACCAGTTCTCGGCCGCCTTGCGTAGCGGGATCAATGGTGTGAGCAATGCAGCTGTGTTCAGCGGTGGATGGTAATGCTCGCTGGTTGCTTCCGGCATTTCGCTACAGCTGATTGCGGCACAGTCCTGTTGCAGCTCTCGCAACCAGATGCTCAAGCCCGCCGACTCGCTCAATGAACGACCGCCGCCCAACAGATATCCCAGTGCCGACAAGTGCAGCACCGAGCTGTTGTTACTGCCACGCTTGAGATCCGCCACGCCCAACCAGCAAGCATGTTGCGCCCGGGTCAGGGCGACGTACAGCAAGCGCAAATCCTCCGCCAGGCGTTCCTGATCGGCCAGGGCGATCAATTCGGGCGTAGGGTTCAAAGTGATCTGGGCCTTGCCCGTGGCATCGTGGTAATGCAAAGGCAGTCGACTGCCATCCACCGGTTTTGCCGAGCAAATGAACGGCAGGAACACCAAGGAATACTCAAGCCCCTTGGACTTGTGAATGGTCACGACCTTGACCAGTTGCTCGTCGCTCTCCAAACGCAGGATCTGCTCTTCGCCGGCTTGACCGGACAACGCCAGATGCTCGGACAAGTGCCGGATCAGGGCCTGCTCACCGTCCAGTTCGGCGGCCGCCTGTTGCAGCAATTCGGACAGGTGCAAAAGGTTGGTCAACACCCGCTCGCCGTCGCTGCGGGCGATTAACGTCTGGGGAAGCCGGAAGTCATGCAGCAAGCGTCGCAGCATCGGCAGTACACCCTGCTTGCGCCACAACTCGCGATAGCCACGGAACTGCATGACCCGGGATTCCCAGGCCAGTTCGTCCTGGTTCAACTGCTCAAGGTCCGTCAATGACAGATTGAGTGTGATGCTGGCCAGCGCGGCACGCAGCGGACGTTCGACATCGGGCTCGGCGCAGGCTTTCAGCCATGTCAGTACGTCATGCGCTTCCTGCGCAGCGAACACCGAGTCCTTGTCCGACAAGTAGACACTGCGCACACCGCGGGCAGTTAGTTCGGCACGCACGGCCTGCGCTTCCTTGCCATCGCGCACCAGAATGGCGATGTCCGCAGGCATCAGTCCTACCAGATCCCGATCGTCACGTGCGAAGCCTACACGCCCCTGTTGCCCGCCATTGAGCAAGGCGGTGATTTCACTGGCGCACGCGGCGGCCAGTTGTTGACGATAAACAGCACCAGACAACGGTTGCTCGGCGGACAACTGCCAGATGTTCAGCGCCGGGACGGTTTGCCCATTGCTCTGCAGAACTTCCTTGCGCCCCTGCGATGCCACAGGCTGGAACGGCACCGGGTTTTGACCATTGCCTTCACGGAACAGAAATGCCCCACGCCCCGATTCGCGCGACTCGGCACAGCCGAACACATGGTTCACTGCGCGGACCATGCCATGGCTGGAGCGGAAGTTGGTGCCCAGGGTATGCAGGCGTCCGGTGGTTGCCTGTCGCGCGCGAAGATAGGTGTAGATATCCGCGCCACGGAATGCATAGATCGCCTGTTTCGGGTCACCAATCAGGAACAGCCCGCTGTCGGGACTATTGTCTTCAATACGATAGATGCGCTCGAAAATCCGGTACTGCACCGGGTCCGTATCCTGGAATTCGTCGATCAACGCCACGGGGAACTGTTCACGGATCAGGGTCGCCAACCGTTCACCGCCATCTGACTGCAACGCCGCATCGAGGCGCAGCAACATGTCGTCAAAGCCCATTTCCGCGCGGCGACGCTTTTCCTCCTCGAACCGCGTGCCGACCCAATGGGCGGCGTGTTGCAGCACAGCGGCATCTGGCGTCGGCAAGTTGTCGAGACAGGCTTTCAACCCGGGCATGGCGTCCAGCCCCGGATGATTGGGGACCTCACCCTTTTTCCAGGCCTCGGCCATACCTTCGGGGGTCAGTCGAGTGAAACCGGTGCCGATGTCCAGTTGCTCAAGGGTTTCATCGTCGGCCCAGGCTTTGATCTTTTCGAACCAGGGTTCGAAATAACGTGCCTGCATCTTGCGGCCGTCGACACTTTTGCTGACAACCCCTTCGTGGCAAATCATCAGTAGCTCGTCGGCCCACTGACGCCAGGGCAGCTTGAGTTCGACCAACGCAGCCCGGCGCTCTTGCAAACACTCGGTAATCAACTCGGCGGGAGCCTTGCCTTCGACGTTGTCGCGCTCGCTGGCAAACAGTCCACGAACCTGCGGTAGCAAAGCGGCTGGCCCGCCCCAGTTGGCGCGTACCCAGTTCAGCGCATCGCCCTGCATCGGGTAGCAAAACAATCGCCAATAGTCGCGCAACACTTCGCCCAACAGGTCGCTGTGATCGGTTTCCAGTGTTTGAGTAAAAAGACTGCCGCTGTCGAATGCGTGTTCACGCAACATGCGCTGACACCAGCTGTGAATGGTCGAGACCGCGGCTTCATCCATCCATTGGGCGGCAATGTCCAGGCGATTTGCGCAACCGGACCACTGCTCTGGCGGATACTGGTCACGCAACTCGGCAATCAGGCTGTCGGGCGACGGTGTTTCATCGCGGAAAAATCGAGCGGCTTGCGCCAACCGGGTACGAATGCGCTCACGCAACTCTTTGGTGGCGGCATCGGTAAAGGTCACAACGAGGATTTGCGGAGGTAAAAGCTCACGTCCAAACCCGTTGGACTCCACGCCATGGCCAAGAACCAGGCGCAGGTAAAGCGCAGAAATAGTGAACGTCTTGCCGGTCCCGGCGCTGGCTTCGATCAACTGACTGCCGCGTAGCGGGAACGCGAGGGCGAGCGGTGTCTGGGTACTCATGAGCGCCCCTCCTCGGTGGACAAGGAACGCCAAGGCGCCTCAAGCAACGGTCGATAAAGCGCGTCACACCAATCGGTAAACGTCTCATCGGCGACCAGCGCGTCGTAGTCTGCGAACTGACGAACGAGCGCCACACTTTCACGGCGTTCCCCATCAGTGTTCACGCCGTCACCTTCATAGGCCTTGCGCGCTGCCGCTTCGGCTTTGACCGGGTCACTCTGACCCAGCCAGGCAAAGGCTGTTTTCACTGCCACAGGAAGTGGCTGACGCATGCCTGACTGCCAGGCCAACAACAAGTCCCCCAGAATGCGACGCGCGGGTTCCGCATCCATTGGAGCGAGCAGCAGACTGTCATCACTGGCCACCAGCGCGGTGGTCATCGACAAACCACTTGCGCAAGCGACCAAATGATTGACCCAGGGTCGGATCAGGCGATGCCATTTACGAGACTTGATCGCCCCAATGCTGTTGGGGATCGTGGTGATGGACAGCAAACCACCATCAGTCCGTTGATGCAGGCCACTGAGCCAACCTTCGATACGCAAGGCATGCAACTCCAGGCTCACCGGCAGTGCGCTGGTGAGTCGCGTTGGCCACAAGGTCAGCAACTGCTGATAGCGTTGCAGCAAATCCGGCAACGGCTCGATCAATTCCCGTTGAAGGCACTCACCGAATCCTGCCATTGGCAGCAGACCGCCGTTTTGTAGACGCCGGGCTTGTACCTCCAGCGCCTGATCGCTGTTTTCCAGGTCTGCCAGTCCCGCTTCCAGCAAACTGTCGCTGAGGCTGTATCGCTGCAACGCATCCAGGACAAATGGTTCCTCATCCGCCAAAGGCACTTGGGCCGACTCAAAGAACACCTTCAACCGCTGACTGAAAAAATGTCGTACAGGGTTGCGCAGGAAATCCTGCAGTTGACCGAGACTGAGTGGTTCATCTTGCACGTGGGCATCAAGCCGCTCGATATCAGCCGATTGTTCCGCGAATTTATGCAGCACCTGCCATTCGCTGGCGTAACTGAACAGCTCATCGCCCTCATGAAAGTAGCGGGCGCTGAAAGGTTGTAGAGGGTGTTCCTGCGTGATCGCTTCGAGCAGGTCTTCACTATCCTGGGCCAGTCGCCAACCGCTCGCCAGGTGATCACGCAACTGACCAATCAGTACCGACGCTGGGCGCTCGCTGTTGTCGCGAATGCTGCGGCCGACCCAACTGATATAAAGCTGATCACGGGCCGACAACAGCGCCTCCAGCAGCAGGTAGCGGTCGTCTTCGCGGCGCGAGCGATCGCCGGGGCGGTAATCACTTCCCATCAGGTCAAAGTCCAGCGGCGGTTGTGCACGCGGATAATCACCGTCATTCATACCCAGCAAGCAGACCAATTTGAAAGGGATCGCCCGCATGGGCATCAAGGTGCAGAAGTTGACAGCACCGGCCAGAAAGCGTTGAGACAATCGCCCTTGATCAAGCCCCGCAAGCCAGGCTTCACGGACGACAGTCAACGGCAAATCGTCTTGCAGGCCTACCGCCTCGCAGTTCTCCAGCCAGGCTTCACGCAACTCTTCAAGCTGAGTCAACACGTAGTCGTCGTGCTCGTTACTGGCCTGGAAAAACAACGACACCAATGCCTGCAGCCGCAAACTCCACTGCTGGGGTGATGCCGGCTGCGTCAGTTCCCGGTGCGCAATTTCCAGCGCATCAAGCAGCGCAACCAACGGGCCGATGAGTGCAGCATCAAGCCCGCCGATCTCGTCATAGGGCTCGATGCCTTCACAGGCACTGGCGCTACCGACGGCATACCCGAGCAACATCCGCCGCAGACCAAAACGCCAACTGTTTTGCTCAAGAGCTTGCGGCAAGCCGAGACCGGCACGTTGCTCGGCATTCATGCCCCAACGAATGCCAGCTCCTTCGATCCAGCGGTGCAAGGTTGGTAGATCGCGCTCCTCTACTCCAAACCGTGCGCGCAATGCAGGAACATCCAGCAGATCAAGGATCTCGCTGACCGGGAAACGGCTGTCAGGCAGCTTGAGCAAATGTTCGATAGCGATCAGTAATGGATCACGGCCACGCTGGCCCTGGTCGGCAAGCGTGAACGGAATGAATCGCGGGTCTTGTCGCTCCAGCTGACCAAACACCGCGCGAATGTGCGGTGCATAACTGTCGATATCCGGGACCATGACAATGACATCGCGAGGGCGCAATTGTGGATCGGCACTGAAACGCGCCAGTAACTGATCGTGCAGTATCTCTACTTCTCGTTGTGCGCTATGGGCGATGTGAAACCGGATGGATTGATCTGCATCCAGATCTACAGCCGGCCAGCGTTCACGGGTTTCATTCAGGGGACGTAACTCGAGGATGTCGTCCTGCAACTGATTGAGCATGTTCAGCGGCTGGCTGTCGCTGAACAGATCAATGCGGCCATCACGGAAGGCCGAACGATAGCTGTTGGGGTCGTCGTAGCTGTCCAGCAGGTTGATGTAGTCTCGTCCTTGCTTGCCCCACGCCGCCAAGAGTGGATGGGCATGTTGATGAAGCGTTTGGGAGTCGAGGACAACCGGCATTCCGCTTTTGCGTGCCTGGCGCTTGTATTGATGCCGCAACGAGTCCTTATCGGCGACGATGTCGGCCCAATGGTGGCGACATGGATTATGAACGCACAGCAGAACCTGACTGAAACGGGCCAGCCCCGCCAATGCTTCCAGGGCTTGGGCCGGAAGAGAAGAAATCCCGAATACGATGACTCGTGAAGGTAACCCGGGTGGGGCCACATCGAGGCTGTTGATACGCTCCACAAAGCGCTGATGGACGCCGGCTCGGCTTTGCGCCATGCCCTCTTCACCCACATCCAGCAACAGAGCACGCCACAACTGCGCTTGCCAGCAATTGGCAGCAGTCAGCGGTTTGGGCTCGCCTCTTGCGTTACGTAACTGATGTCGACCTTCCGCCCAGTCTTCGAGCCAGTCGGCGCGGTACACCTGATACTGGTCGAACAAATCAGCCAGCCGCTCGGCTAACTGGTAGCGTTTACGCAGATCATTGTCGTTGGTCAGAAAACGCTGTAGCGGTTCGAAGTGAGGTTCATTGATTAACTGCGGAAGCAGGCGCATCAGACGCCAGGTCAACGGGGATTTATCGAGTAGCGACTTGGCCGGAATTTCGTCGCGTCCAAGGACCATGCGATAGAGTTGCCACATGAAACTGCCAGGCAACTGCACGTCGATGGCGGCGGCGATTCCACAGCCGCCCATATCGTCATCTTCAGCGTCTTCAGCCAAAGCCAGCTTCAGCCATTGCGCAATGCCGTTGCTCTGCACCAGGGCAATTTCATTTTCCAGGGGAGCCAGCGGGTAGCGCCGCATCCAGCTCACCACCAGGCTGCGTAACTCGTCCAGGCGGTTGCCGTGAACCACCATAAAACCAGCACTGAGGGACGTTGCGTCCGGCATAAAGGCTTCCTTGGAAAATACAAACGCTAGGGCCGAACCTTAGCATTGTCGGGACATGCTGACAGCGAAGACGTGCCCGGCTTTGCTGTAAGAACTTTCCTGCGGACAAAACAAAACCCCAACTGCTTTCGCAATTGGGGTTTCGGAATT